>CALCXL010000597.1 GCA_937907595.1 uncultured Pseudomonadota bacterium | reverse complement strand
GCTTGCCGACGATGAGGTCGTCCAGGCCGTCGCCGTTGACGTCGCCCAGATCCACGCGCTCGCCCAGGTAGAGCCCGCTGGCGTCTCCGTCGATGGTGGCGTGGATGGGCACGGTGGCCGGGGGCGCGCCGGCGTCGAAGGCCTGGCCCAGCACCAGGTGCACGCGGCCGGCGCCCAGGTCGAAGGAGCCGCTGCCCGACGCGAAGTCCGACAGGCCGTCGCCGTTGAAGTCGCCCGCCGCGCTCAGGGACTGCCCGAAGTGCTCCTGGGCGGCGCTGCCCGAGGCCGATGGCGCGAAGGCCGCCACGGACATCGTGCCCTCGTAGGGCTCGTCCACGGTGCCGTCGCAGTCGTCGTCGGCGCCGTTCGGGCGCTCGTGCGCGCCGGGGAAGATCGTCGGATCGGTGTCGTCGCAGTCCCCCGAGCAGGCGCCCAGGCCGTCCCCGTCCAGGTCCTCTGTGGTGTCCTCGTCCACGACCCCGTCGCAGTCGTCGTCGACGCTGTTGCACTGCTCGGGGGCGCCGGGGTGGGTGCTGGCCGCCGCGTCGTCGCAGTCCGGGGGCACCGAGCAGGAGGAGTGGCCGTCGGCGTCCGCGTCGAAGTCCTCGTCGATCGCGGCGTCGCAGTCCTGGTCCACGCCGTCGCAGACCTCGGGGACGCCGGGGTGGATCGCGGGGTCGCCGTCGTTGCAGTCGGGCCCTCCGCAGCCGAAGTGGCCGTCCAGGTCCTCGTCCAGGCCGTCGTCGATCGCGCCGTTGCAGTCCTGGTCGACGCCGTCGCAGACCTCGACCACGCCGGGGTGGATGGCCGGATCGGAGTCGTCGCAGTCCTGGCCCGTGCAGTGCCCGTCGCCGTCCAGGTCCACCAGGCCGCCGTCGTCCACCGCGCCGTTGCAGTCGTTGTCCGCGCCGTCGCAGGCCTCCTCCGCGCCTGGGTAGGAGGTGGGGTCGGTGTCGTTGCAGTCCGGGTTGGCGCCGCAGGTCTTGAAGCCGTCGGCGTCCTCGTCCCAGCCCTCGTCCACCGCCAGGTCGCAGTCGTTGTCCAGCCCGTCGCACAGCTCGGGCGCGCCGGGGTGCACCGCGGCCTGCGTGTCGTCGCAGTCGTCGGGCAGCGCGGAGCCGTCGCGGTCGTCGTCCACCGGCTCGGGCGGGTTGATCAGCGAGCAGCCGCTCAGCAGCAGCAGGAGGGGGACGAAGAAGCGGGCCATACCCCGAGTCTAGCCGGCCGTTCGCCCGCCAGCGCGAGGGTCAGTCCTCCAAGACGTCCTCGGGGCGCACGATGTGGCCGGCCAGCGCCGACGCCATCACCACCAGGGGCGAGGCCAGGTAGACGTCGCCGGGCCCGGAGCGCCCGGGGAAGTTCCGGTTGATGGCGGAGACCGTCACCTTCTCCGCCGTGTCCGACGTGCCGGGTCCCGCGTTGATGCACGCGCCGCAGGAGGGGTCGATCAACTGCACGCCGGCCGCCTCGAACACGTCGATGTAGCCCTTGCCGCGCGCGTACTCCTTGATCTTCTGGCTGCCGAACTGGATGAACGCTTCCACGCCCGGCGCCACCTTCAAGCCGCGCTTCACGGCCGGGGCCAGCACGGCCGCGTACAGGTCCATGTCCGTCATCTTGCCGCCGGTGCAGGAGCCGCCGTAGGCGATGTCGATGGCCACGCGTTCGCCCAGATCGGCCAGGGGCACCCCGTTCCGCGGATCGCCGGGGGTGGCGACCATGGGCTGGATGGCCGACAGGTCGATGGTGAACCGGGCCGCGTACTCAGCGCCCTCGTCCGCCTGGTGGAAGCCGGCCTCGACCGTCGCGCGGTCCAGGCCCGGACGCACCCGCAGCAGGTACTCGGTGACGACCTCGTCGGGCTCGATGATCCCGGTGAAGGCGCCGGCCTCCACCGCCATGTTGGTCAGCGTGGCGCGCTCGTCGAAGTTGAGGTGCTTCACCCCGGGCCCCGCGAACTCCAGGACCTGGCCGATGGCCCGGCTCTCCCGGATGTAGGGCTGCGCCATGATGAAGAGGATGATGTCCTTGGCCGTGATGTCCCGGCCGGGCTTGCCCACCAGGTCGAAGCGCACCGACTCCGGCACCCGCACGCGGACGTCGCGGGAGTACCAGGAGTTGGCCATGTCCGTGGTGCCCACCCCGAAGGCGAAGGAGCCCAGGACGCCGGCCGTGCAGGTGTGGCTGTCCGTGCCGACCACCACCTGACCGGGCAGCGCCAGATCCTCCAGCACCGCGTTGTGGCAGATGGCCTCGCTGCCCTTGGTGCCGTCGGGGTTCTTGATCTCGTCGTACAGGCGGATGCCCTTGGCGTGCGCGAACTCCCGCTGCGTCGTCGCCAGCCCGTCGGTGCGCTCCAGCAGCCCCAGCTTGCGGTGCTTCTCGGGCATCACGTCGCCCAGGAACGTCAGGTGATCCCGGAAGGCGTACACGCTCTCGGGCTCGCTGATCTGCGCGTCGGCGCCCAGGGCCTGGTGGAAGAGGGAGGCGCCCATGGCGGTGGTGTAGTCGTGGCTGAAGCGGATGTCCGCCCGCACGAAGAGCGCGTCGCCGGGCTTCACCGCGGGCAGGCCCAGGCGGCCTTCGGAGGCGTCGGCCACGGCCCGGTGGGCCAGGATCTTCTCAGCCAGCGTCATGGGGCGGGCGGCGGTCTCCACCGCGGGCGGCGCCACCTGACCGGCCAGACGGGCCTTGTTGTAGTTGAAGAGCCCGCCGAAGCGCACGACCTCGGACGCGATGGGGTCCAGGCCGGCGGTGAACTCGTCGAGGGGGATCGACTCGCCGGCCCGCACGCGGTCGATGAGGCCGAAGTCGTTGGAGGTGAGCAGGCCGATATTCTGGCAGTTCTGCCCGTAGATCTTCTCGATCGACTGCGCGATGACCAGCTCGATGCCGGCCCAGAGCTCGGAGTAGGGCGCCGTCTCCCGGGAGCTGCCGCAGCCCTTGCTCAGGCCCGAGACGATCACGGAGTAGCCGCCGCCCCGCAGATCGCCGGGCTGGATGGTGCCGCCGCGCAGGCCCACCAGGGAGTAGTGGCCGAGCGTCTCGTCGTAATAGAAGCAGACCCACCCGGGCGTGATCTCGTCGGTGGAGATGTTGTCCACCAGGGCGATGTCCGGGGTCCAGCTCAGGTCCTTGCCGTCCAGCTGCTCCCGCAGGATCGCCGGATCGTCGGTCAGGAACAGGATTCGGCCCCCCAGGCGGACCTGGTCGGGGCGGCGGGAGATCACCGAAACGTCGCTCATGGGGCTCCCGCTGCGCCGGGGCCTGCCTGGGGCGGGCTCGCCGGGGCGTGGAGGGGGGTCTATCGTAGGGACCGTGCATCGACCGACTCCCCAGCTCCGTTCGAACTTCGCCGGGGGGCCGGCGCTTCCTTACCGCAGGACCGTGTCCAAGTGAAGCCCTCAGCTCCCCTCGCAGCATCCTCCTCCCTGGTGGAGCGGCTCCACCTCGCCCTCGACGGCGGCGACGTCCGACGAGCCCGGCGCATCCTCAAGAAGCTCGACGGCGCGTCCACGGACCCATCGGTGCACTT
>CALCXL010000596.1 GCA_937907595.1 uncultured Pseudomonadota bacterium | reverse complement strand
CGGATGTCGCTGCTGGAGCACCTGGTGGAGCTGCGCGACCGGCTGATCCGGGGCGGGGCCGCGCTGCTGGTGGCGACGGGCGTGTGTCTGCCCTTCGGCGACGAGATCTTCCGCTTCCTGATCGCGCCCACCGACGGCAAGTTTCCCGAGGGCTCCGGCTTCATCTACACGGAGCTGGCCGAGAAGTTCATCACGGACTTGAAGGTGTCGCTCTTCGCGGCGGTCTTCCTGGCCGCGCCCTTCCTCTTCGCGCAGATCTGGGGCTTCGTCTCCCCGGGGCTCTACAAGCGCGAGCGCAAGGCGGTGCTGCCCTTCGCCTTCTTCTCCACCCTGCTGTTCACCGCCGGCGCGGCCTTCTGCTACCTGGGGATCCTGGACATCGCGGTGGGCTTCTTCCTCAAGTTCGCCGCCGACGGGGACATCGCAGCCAAGATCAAGGTGTCGGCGTACCTGACCTTCGTCACCCGCTTCATGTTCGCCTTCGGCGCGATCTTCGAGCTGCCCCTGGCGATCTTCTTCCTGGCCCGCATGGGCCTGGTGACGGCAGTTGGCCTCAAGAAGTTCCGGCCCTACGCCATCATCGTCGCCTTCCTCGTCGGCGCGATGCTGACGCCGCCCGATCCCCTGAGCCAGGCGGCCTTGGCCGTGCCGATGATCCTGCTCTACGAAGTCGGCATCCTCACCGCCCGCCTGTGGGGCCGGGAACGCTCCACGATCGCGGCGGAGGACGAGGACGCCGCCAAGGCGGAGGACAGCAAGGGCTGAGCCCGGTCGGGTCCCTCACTCAGGAACCGACCACCTCGCGGATCGCAGCCTCCACGGAGGGGCGGGAGAAGCCGCGCAGCGCCTTGCCGTTGACGACGATGAGGGGCACGCCCCGGTAGCCGCGGCCGGCCTTCTGGTAGTCGGCGTTGGCGGCCGGGTCCTTCTCGATGTCCTTCTCCACGAAGGGGACGTCCGCCGACACCATCCAGGCCCGCGCCTTCTTGCAGTAGCCGCACCACGTCGTGCTGTAGAGCGTGATGTCCAGCTTCTGGCGCTGCGCGTCGTCCAGATCCATGCGCTCCTTCGCCGCGGTCAGGGCGGCGGGGCGGGGACGCGATGTGCGTGCCCCTGCCTTGGCCGCGGGCTGGGGCGGCTGGGCTGCCTCCTGGCCCTGCAGGCGGCGGGGGAGGTGGTCCACCTGCGGCATGTTCTCGGCCAGGGCGATGCGCCGGGCGTCGGAGATCCGCTGGGCCATCGCCATCGCCCGGGGCCGATCCGGCGATGACCTGGGCACCTGGCGCAGCTCCCGAAGGACCTGCACGTAGCCCGAGTTGGAGTAGCTCAGATCCGACTCCGTGCGCACGAGCTCACGCTCGATCGCCAGGGCCCGCTCGTAGTGCGGAGGACCCGGTTGGGAGCAGGCGGCGACGAGCAGGATCGACAGAACCAGCAGCAGGCGCATCGATGGGACCTCTCCGGAGGCACGCGCGGCCTTCCGAGGCGGTAAGATAAGGCCTGGAGCCGGGCGCCCCAAGCCCGGAGCGGGAGCGGAACATGCGCGAGCTGCTGAGCGACACCGAGCTGGACCCGAACGCGGCGGCCTTCATGGCCCACGGTCTGCGGGCCCTGGCCCACCTGGATGGAATCCACACGAGCGAGCTCGCCCTGGTGGAGGAGTTCGAGCGGTCCATGGGCGTGCCGCCCGGCGATCCGCGGAAGTTCGACCCCGTGGGTGGGGGGCCCCTGGCCGA
>CALCXL010000595.1 GCA_937907595.1 uncultured Pseudomonadota bacterium | reverse complement strand
CAGGCGGACCGTCGTCTTGCCAGCCTCTACCGTATGCACGAACCGGGTCGAGCAACCGGCGAGTTCGGCAAGCTCCTTCTGCCGGAGTCCCAACTCGGACCGGCGGGCGCGTACGGCGGCTGCGATGTCCTGTGCACGATCAGTCATCAGGAGCGACGCTATGGCTGTCATCGGGCGAAGTCAACATCGGATATGCACGATCAGTCATTGCCACCGGCGTCGGGCCCCGCTGTGGCCGACGCCAGCCCCGATCGGCGCGATCGTGCATGAAGTTCGACAATCATCCTGTAGGGCTGACCAACACTGAGAGGCCCGCCGTCGATGCAGTCCCGGCGGGCTCTTCCTGGTTCTGGCGGTGAAGGGACCTGAGAGGACACGGGAACTTCCGCGGCTTCCGCGGCTTGCGCGCACCAGGCCGAAGGCGCTCTTGGACGCCCCATCCGTGACGTCGCACCTGGAGCGTTCGGGTAGCCTGCGAAGGGCCGGGTCTCCGGGCGCAACCAGGCCGCGGGCCGTCCCCGCAACACGGTGCCCAGCAGCGCCGGGAGGGCCCAGATGCTCATCGAGGTCCTCCGATCACTCCTGGGGCTTGTTGCCCTTGTCGCGGGTGGCGAGATCCTCGTGCGCGGGGCCACGGCCCTGGCGGGGCGAGTCCGTCTGAGCCCGGCCGTGATCGGCTTGACCGTCGTGGCCGCCGGGACGTCGCTCCCCGAGCTCGTCGTCTCCGTCGACGCCGCCTTCAGCGGGGCGCCCGATCTGGCCATCGGGAACGTCGTCGGCTCGAACATCTACAACATCCTGCTCATCCTCGGGGTCTCGGCGCTGGTCCGCCCGCTGACGACCACCTGGACCACGGTTCGACTCGAGTGGCCGGTCATGGCCCTCGCGTCCTGGAACCTCTTGCTCCTGGCCCGGGACGGACGGCTCGACAGACTCGAAGGGGCGTACTTCGTCGCCGGGTTGGTCGTATTCGTCGCCTGGACGGTCCGCATGGCCCGCCAGGACGCGGGGCCTGAAGAGCGCGCGAGCCTCGAGGCCGCCGCCGCCGCTCACACCGGGCTCAAGCCCCCGAGCGGGGCGGGCATCGCCGGCCGGGTGATCGGCGGCGCCGTTCTGCTCGCCGTCGGCGCGGACCTGCTCGTCCAAGGGGCCAGCGCGCTGGCGGCGACGGCGGGCGTGTCGGAGCGGGTCATCGGCTTGACCCTCGTGGCCCTGGGCACGAGCCTGCCCGAGCTCGTGACGAGCGTGCTCGCGGCCTGGCGCGGCCAGTCCGGCATCGCCGTCGGGAACGTGATCGGCTCCAACATCTTCAACATCCTGGGGATCCTGGGCGTGACCGCGTTGATCCTGCCCATCCCCATCCAGGCAGGCACGATCAGGCTGGACCTGTGGGTCATGCTCGGCACCGCGCTGCTGCTGCTGCCGCTCATGCGGACCGGCTTCCGGATCAACCGGTGGGAGGGTGGGCTGCTGCTCGGTGGGGCCCTTGCGTGGTCTGCGGCTCTCTTCGCCGGCGGCAGCTGAGCGCGTCCTATCCGGCGCTGTCCGACCCTGGTGCTTCGCCGGGCGCGGGACCCAGGGCGGACGGTGGCCGCCGAAGCAGCATGAAGAGCGCGCCGAAGCCCAACCCGCCGCTGACGACGGATCCCAGGAGCACGCCGGTCCTTGCCGCCGCAAGATCGCCGTCGGCCAGGGAGAGGCCGGCGATGAACAGGGACATCGTGAAGCCGATGCCGGCGAGGCAGCCCGCGCCCGCGAGGAGCTTCCAGTCGACGCCACGGGGGAGCGAGCCCCGGCCCAGCGCCACGACGACCCAGGAGGCGACAACGACGCCCACCGGCTTGCCGATCACCAGTCCGACCCCGGCCGCGAAGGCCACCGGGTCGCGAACGACGTCGGCGCTGACCGGGACCCCGGCGTTGGCGAGCGCGAACACCGGCATGATGAGGAACCCGACCCAGGGATGCAGCGCGGCCTCGATGCGTTCCAGGGGAGCTCTCGCCGCTCGGGACGCGAGGAGGGCCCGGTCGATGGCCAGACGCTCCCCCCAGCCGCCGTCGAGGACGTCCGGGTCGTCGAGGACCGCCACTGCAGCCTCGAGGTGCTCGGTCGCGCGCTGCCGCCCGAGCCAGGCCCCGGGGGGTGAGCAGGCCGAGCGCCGCGCCCGATACCGTCGGGTGGATGCCGGACTTCAGGGTGCGCAGCCACGCGGGCTCTTCTGGTCCGGCCCGGAGCTGGAGCCGACCCCTGCTCAGGCCAACTCCGACTCGAGCCACGCCACCCCGAACCGCACGAGGTCCTGCGCCACCAGCAACTCGGCCGTGGCACCTCCGACCGGCCCCACCCGGGCCGCGCCGGACGCCAGGAAGAGTCGCAGAATCTCGGCGAAGTAGTCGTCCCCCGACCAGTCGCGAACGCCCTCGGAGTCGTCCAGGCAGGTGACTTCGATGCGTTCCACAGCGCCGGCCCGGGCGCACTCGGCGATGTGCGTGACGCGACGCTTCTGGGGCAGGTCTGCGAGGTATTCCGCCCAGTGCAGCAGCGTGACGGTGTCCAGGTCTGCTCCCAATCGCAGGACCTTCCCGCCGCCTTCCCAGAGGCGAGCCAGCGGACTCCCCGGTCCGTAGTAGTCGTCCTGGGGCGGGTTCTCGACCAACCGCGCGGCTGGAGCACCCCAGGCGCCGAAGCGAGCGATGGGGTGCTGGTTGAGGACCACGCCCGGGGTCCGGCGGAACACTTCTGGGAGGATCCCGAGTTCGTGCCAGGCGGGGCTGGCGTCACCTTCGAAGGGGGCGCCTTCGGGACCGCAGAGCAGCATCATCAGCGCGCCCGAGGGACTGACGCAGGCCTGGAGCGCGGCGATGAGGTCTTCGGCCCGCGTACCCACGGCGCGCATGGAGGCATGCACCATCAAGAGGTCGCCGGGAGCGACGCCCAGCGCCCGAAGCTGTGCCGAGAGGTCCGATCGAATGCCCATTCGGTCCAGCCTCAGCGAGGTCCTCGCCTCGGTCAAGGTTGCCCACCCGCCGAGCGCGTGTCGTGCTGGCAACGATTGCCCTCCGCCGCCGCTCCGGACTGCGTCAGGGACAGACTCGATCCCGCGAGAAGTTCAACAATCATCCTGTATGGCCGACCACAAGCTACGAACGGCCCCCGAATCTCAGGTCGGGTCAGAGCCTCGATCTCCCCGTGAGTGGCGTACATGCCGCGCTCCCACTCGGACTTCTTCCGGGCGAAGAAGTCGTCGTCGACCTTCCCCTCCAGGCCACCGTCCGAGTTCCTACGGAGCGCGCAGCCCGTTGCCCTTCGCTGCGACGGCTGTGGCGTCCACAGATGCGGCAACAGCTCCTCGATCCGGCTCGCCGGATGCGTTTGCACCCGAAGCAGCACGTCGGCGAGGTACGCCTCTGGATTGACCTCGTTGGCCTCGCACGACCCCACGAGCGAGTACAGCATCGCCGTGTGCTGCCGGGCCTCGGCGTGGCCGACGACCAGGAGATTCTCAAGGCTCGCAGAGTGTCCGCGGCAGCTGGGAGTGCCCCGATCGGCACGAGCGTGCACGGAGTTCGCTGGTCATCCTGCAAGGCTGGAACCAGCAGCATTTGACGTGGGGCGGTTCGTTCATGAGGCGGTGGCGAGGACGCGCACGGCGATCTCGTGGGCGCTTCGCTCCTGGGGCCCACACAGCCAGAGAGTTCCATGGGCGTTCGCTGACCCCGACCATCGACTGAAGAGCCCGCTCGGAGCGATCCGGGCGGGCTCTTCTGCTTTGCAGGCACCGACCTTCCGCTGAGGTCACTCGAGGTGGGGCCTGCACCCGAATTGCACGACAGTGCCGTCGCTGAACAGACAGCCGCCCACGGC
>CALCXL010000594.1 GCA_937907595.1 uncultured Pseudomonadota bacterium | reverse complement strand
CGAGCACGAGCACGAGGGCGGACACGAGCGCGAGCACGAGCACGAGCACGAGGGCGGACACGAGCGCGAGCACGAGCGCGAGCACGGGGACGAGCACGAGGACGGCGACGGGCAGCGCGGGGGGAGCGTCGGCGGGCACGACGGAGCGCCCCGGCAGCGGGTTGGACGAGCGGACGAAGGCGTCGGCGGATCGGGCTACGTCGACGTCGAAGGAGGCGTCGACCCCGGAGCCTCAGGCGGCGACCCCGGAGCCCGAGCGCGATCGACCGGAGGAGGTTGCGGCCTGGGAGCCTCCCGCCGATCCGAGCCCCACGCCGCGCCCCACGGAGCCGGCGGCATCGACTGCGCCGCGCCTGTCGCGGGAGGCCCTGGAGCGAGCGTCCCGGGACCGGGCGCCCAACCGCGAGCTCCTGCGGGAGGCGGCCTTCCGCATCACGGATCCCAGCTCCCGCCATGAGAAGAAGGGCCGGCGCTGGTCGCTGACCGTGACGGTGAGGGTGGCGGGGGCCAACCGGGTCAAGGCCACCCTCCACCTCAAGGCCGGCTCCGGCAACTGGAAGAACTACGACATGGAGCGCAGCGGCCAGGACCGCTACGAGGCCACGATCACCCTGCCCAACACGGTCGACCGCGACCTCCAGTACTGGGTGGAGGCGGAGAATCAGGAGGCCGACAGCGACCGCGTGGGCCGCCAGACCACCGCCCTGGGCTCCGCCGTGCGCCCGCAGATCCACTACCTGAACTGAAGAGCTCTGATGCGCGGCGTCGTCGAGGGCTTCTACGGTGCCCCCTGGTCCCACGAGGAGCGCCTGGCCCTGCTGGGCTTCCTGGCCGCCCAAGGCCTGGACACCTACCTCTACGCCCCCAAGAACGACCTGCACCACCGCCGCCACTGGCAGCGCCCCTACCCCCCTCTGGCCATGGAGCGCTTCGGCGAGCTCTTCGCCCGGGGCGAGCAGGTCGGCGTCTCCGTGGTGTTCGGCGTCGCGCCGGCGCGGCTGTTGGGCTGGAACAACGTCACGCGCTTGGGGGACCGGGACGGGGACGGCATCGGCGACGCGGGCTGGCAGGCGCTGTCGGCCAAGCTCCTGGCCCTGCAAGGGGTCGGCGGCCGACGCTTCGCCCTGCTCTTCGACGACACAGCGACCACATTCGTTCCGGCCCTGGGCGGCGCCGGACTCGGCCGCTTCCACGCGCGCGTGGCCCAACGCTGCCTGGAGCTGCTGCGTCGCCAGGACCCGGGGGCGGACCTGCTCCTGGTCCCCGCTGCCTACTCGGGCACCTGGGAGGGCCTGGGGCGCGCCGGGCGAGCGTACTGGGCGGGGCTGTCGGACCTGGGCGACGCGGCCCCCGTGGCCTGGACCGGCGCCGACATCTTCTCCCGTCGCATTCGAGGCACGGAGGTGGCCGAGCTCCAGGAGGCGACGGGCCTGCGCCTGGTCGTCTGGAACAACGCCGTCGCCAACGACTGGGTGCACCTGGCCACCGGGGAGCTGCTCGGCCTGCGGGGCTGGCGCAAGCTCAGCTACGGGCCCGTGGCCAACCTGGACGCCGACGTTGCCGACGTCAGCGCCGGTGTGCTGCTCAACGGAGCCCTGGAGCCCCGCCTCAGCCGGATCTCCCTCGCCAGCCTGGCCCGCTGGTTCGAGCACGGCGCCGCCTACGATCCCGTGCGCGCCCACGCCGACGCCCTGCAGCACGCCGGCCCGCCCGACGCCCTCGCCCGCCTGCACGACCTGGTGGCCCGGCACCTGCTCGTCGCCCCCGACCGGCGCGAGGCCCCGGCCCTCAGCCGCGCCCTGGACGACCGCGATCCCCACGCCCTGCGCGCGGCCCTTGAGGCCGTGAGGTTCCTCGAGGCCGATCTGGCCGACGCCGACCCCGTCCTGCAGCGGGAGGTCGACCCCACCCTGCGCAAGGCCCACCTCCTGGCCAGCGCCGCCCTCGCCGACCTGGACGGCCGCCCCTCCGAGGGCCGCGCCCGCCGCGCCCAGGCCCGCCGCATCCGCTGGCTGGTGGCCCGTCGCCCCTTCGCCCGCCTCGCCCGGGAGCTGTCGGGGCCCCGGAGCGCAGCCTCGGTCGACCGCCCCGCCGACCCTGCCCCCTGACCGCGACCGCGGCCCAGAATCACCCCCCGCCGTCCCCCGGCGCCTTGTCCGCCCCGAGCGAGTCCAGCGCCCGCAGCGATCGCAGCCGCGCCCGGTCCCCCGCCGCCAGCGGCCCCCGGCCCTCCAGCAGCGCCTCCCAGCGGGGATCGGCGACGTCGACGTGATCCAGCACGCGCACCAGGTCCTGCAGGGGGTGGTCGTAGCGCGCATGCTCGAAGTCGATGAGGCCGAAGCCGCCGGGCCCCCAGCGCCAGTTGCGGGGCTGGAAGTCCCGGTGGCAGCGCACGCGACGCTCCCCGGCGAAGAGCGAGGGGTCGAAGACCTCCTCCGCCGACCGCAGGACCTCCGCCTCCAGCCGCCCCTCCGCCCGCGCCCGCCAGGCCTGGAAGCGACGGGCCAGGGCCTCGTCCAGGGGCAGGGGGTCCTCGTCCGGCCCCGAGCCCGCCTGCATCGCCGCCAGGAAGCGCCCCGCGGCCCGCCAGGCCTCCAGGGTCAGGGGCGCCTCACCGTCGACGTGGGACAGCAGCAGCGCCGACGGCCCCTCCCCCAGGACCCGGGGCACCCGCTCCAGCCCCCAATCCCGCAGCGCGCCCCGCTCCTGCGCGAAGGACCGGGTGGAGGCGAAGCGCTTGAGCCACAGCGGCGACTCGCCCCCCAGCCGCCACACCCGGCAGGGCCCCGGTCGGGCGACGGGCTCCACCCCGACCGCGCCGAGGGTGGTGGCCAGGTCCAGCAACGGCTGCAGCTCGGGGGGAAGCTCGGTGCTCGTCACCGCAGCTCCGGAGGCGGGATCGCGGACGACCGTGGCGACGTGTAGCGTTCTGCCATGGACTCACTCCTCGCTGCGCTGCCGGTCGAGCTGCTCTGGTACCTGGGCCTGTCCCTGGTGATCTGCCTGCCCGGCTTCTACCGGGTGGTCTACTTCATCAGCACCGGCTACGCCTTCTCCATCGCCGCGATCGCCGGCGGATCGCTGTGGCTCCTCCGGGACACGCTGACCCCCCTGGCGGCCTTGCACGCCGTCGGCCTGCTGCTCTACGGCCTGCGCCTGGGCGGCTTCCTGCTGCGCCGCGAGTTCACGTCGGCCGGCTACCGGCGGGAGCTCGAGGAGGCGCAGGAAGCGTCGTCCCGCATCAAGCTCCCCGGCCTGCTCGGCATCTGGGTCGGCGTGGCGCTGCTCTACGTCGCCATGGCCTCCCCCGCCGTCTACGCCCTGGCCTCCCCGGCGCCCACCGGCGCGATGCTGGGGCTGCAGGCGGCCGGGCTCGCCGCGCTCTTCGGCGGCCTGGCCCTGGAGACCTGGGCCGATCGGCAGAAGTCGGCCTACAAGCTGCTGCACCCCGATCGCTTCTGCGACGTGGGCCTGTACCGCTGGGTGCGCTGCCCCAACTACCTGGGCGAGGTGATCGTGTGGGTGGGCTCCTTCGCGGCCGGCGTCGGCGCGTACGGCCACTGGGCGCGCTGGACGACGGCGACGGTGGGTCTGGTCTGCATCCTGCTGATCATGGTGGGGTCGACGCGCCGGCTGGAGCTCAAGCAGGACGAGCGCTACGGCGAGCGCGAGGACTACCGCGCCTACGTCGCCAAGACGCCGATCCTCTGGCCCCTGCTGCCCATCTACAGCTTCCGCAACGCGCGGATCTACCTGGGCTGACAAGGCCCCCTCGCCCGGCCCCGACGCCGTCGCACGGCGATCCCAGCGCTTGCGGCCGGCCCGCGGGGACGCCATCCTCCGGCGGTGCGACGCCTCCTGCC
>CALCXL010000593.1 GCA_937907595.1 uncultured Pseudomonadota bacterium | reverse complement strand
TGGTCCAGGGTGGAGGTCCGCGGGCGCACGGACACGCCCTCGTTGATGGTCGACCCGCCCCCCACCACCCGGGCCTGGAGGACGCGCAGATCCAGGTCCTTCGACGGATACAGCAGCCCGTTGGCGAAGAGCAGGGCCATGCCGGCGAGGGGGTCGACGGGGTACTCCCTCGAGGCCAACTCGGGCCCAGCCTCGAAGAGCGCGACGTCGCAGTGGGGCGCCAGGCGGGAGGCCGCGATCGCGCCGCCCGGCCCCGATCCGACGATCGCCACCTTCGGCCGCCCGTCGTCGGCGAAGAAGCCGCTGGCCTTGCCCGCGTTGCGCTCCTGCACGGCGTGGATGCGGGGGACGTCGAGTCGGGTCCGCGCCCGGCTTGTGTAGGGGGCCGCCCGTCGGGAGGCGGGATCCGCCGCGAGCACGGCCGGGCGCTCCCAAAGGGGCACAAAGCCCGTGTGCGCGTTGGTCTGGGGGTTGCCGTAGAACGTGAGGGACGACAGCTCACGCAGGGTGCGGGCCAGGTCGCGCACCGACGGGATCGCGTCGCCAAAGAGCTGACGAAGGCCGCCCAGCGGGTTGCCCGGCCACGCCCGGTCGGGGTCGAAGAGCCGGTTGGCGAAGTCGCCGCGCTGCGCGTCGGTGAGCGTGCCGGGGAGCTGCACGTAGGCCGCGATGCTCAACACGTTGATGGCGTCGAGCATGTCGCGGACGGTGGCCGCCGAGGCGTCGTCGGGAAGTGCGGCCACGAAGTCTTCGAGCCGGCCCGCCGCGACCTTGACCTGGGGGGCCTCCTGCGGGCTCAGGCCGAGCACGTGGGGCAGCATGACCTCAAACGTGCGACGCCGCCGTCGACCGATCGCTGCTCGTTCCCTGCCCACGGCCGCCTCCGCTCGGGACGCGCTCAGGCCGGGACGAACCCGGGAGCGAACAGGCGCGCCATGGCCTCGGGATTCTTCACGCCCTGGCCCTGGAGCCAAAGGTCAGCCTGCCGCACCGCCCCGTCGCCTTCCTTACCACCGATCAGCGCCCCCCGTCCCCTGCGCGCCGCGGCCGCGTACAGGCGCATCTCCTGCAGGTCCAGGTGCGAGATCGCGTCCCCCAACTGCGCCGCTGCCGCTTCCCGGGCGCCCCGCCGCGCCGACACCCCCGCGTGCAGGACCAGCGCCAGGGGGTCCGCCCAGGCCATGCCCGCCCGGGCGATGCGGCGGGCCGCGCGCGTGGCCTCCTTCAGCAGCACATCGACAGGCGGCAGGCCCTCGCCACCCGTCGACGCGGCCAGCAGGGCCGAGCGCCCGCGGAAGAACAGCGCCTCCAGGCGAAGCTGCTCCACGTTGAGCAGCTGCGAGCCCTTGAGCAGGGCCCACTGCTCCTGCACCCGGCCCCAGGCCGCCGCGCCCCGGCCCGCGTACAGTTCGATGGTCACCTGGGCGTACAGCCCCTCGTAGTGCTGCAGGTAGAAGGGCTGGGGCGCCCAGGCGCTCATGGCCCGCCCCACGGCGGCGCGCGCGCCGGCGACGTCGTCCTCCACCAGCCAGGCGATGTTCATGCAGCCGTTGCGAAAGCTCGTCGCCGTGAAGCGATCGCCCCGGGCCTCGGCGTCCACGATGTAGTCGGGCACCCGGCGCGCGAGTTCCGCGAGGTCGCCCAACTGGAGCAGCGCCAGCACCAGGAAGTGGCGGTTGGTGGCCACCTCCAGGGTCACGCCCGCGCAGGCGTCCTGAAAGATCGCGTCGGCCTGGAGCAGCAGGTCCCGGGCGCGGCTCCACTCCCCGCCCTCGTAGGCCGCCATGCCCGCCGCGAAGGTGCAGAGGCCGCGCAGCTTGGGATCGCCCAGCCGCTCGGCCAGGGCCCCGGCCTCGCGCAGGATCGCCCCGGCCCGCGTCCGCCCGGCGGACCCCGACGCCGACTGGTACATGGCCTCCATGGCCAACGATCGGGCCACGCGGGCGGCGTCCCCCGACTCCAGGCTGAGCAGCAGGTTGCGGGTCTGGAAGTCCGCCCCGCGGATGGGATCGATCATCCCCAGCCCCGACGCCACGGTCCAGCAGGCGTCGATGCGGGCGGCGTCCAGGGGAGCCAGGGATCCGGCTGCCTGGGGCTTCCAGCCCAGCCCGCGCAGCTTCAGGCGGGCGCGGCGGGCGAGCAGGCTGGCCAGGGCGCCCCGGGACGAGGTCGGCAGCGGCATGCGGAGCTCCGCCAGCACCTCGCCCAGCGCCCCCAGGCCTTCGTCGACCCGCCCCGAGCGCAGGTACTCCTCGGCGCAGCGGAGCTGGTTCTGCAGGCGCTCGGTGCCCACGGTCTCCGCCACCGACTCCCCGAAGACCTCCGCCGCCTCCCGGGCTCTGCCCGCCTGCGCCAGCGCCTCCGCCAGGGAGGGCCGGATGCCCCGCGCCCGCACCTGCTCGGGGGGCAGCAGCCGCATCGCGAAGCGGTAGAGCATGGCGCTGCGGTCGAAGGCGAGGGCGATCCCGGCCTGCTCGGCGGCGTCCACGGCGTGGTCCCCCGCCTTCTCCAGGTGGCCGGCCCCCGCGAAGTGCTCGGCCAGGGCCTCCGGGTCCGCGTAGCGCGATCCCTCCAGGGTCACGGCCAGGCGCAGGTGCCGGTCGCGGGCGGCCGTGGGGGTCAGCGCCTCGACGATCGCCTCGCGGATCCGGTCGTGATACGGCTCCAGGAAGAGGCCGTCGGCGGTCTCCCGACTTCGCACCAGGTGGGCACCCTGCAGCAGATCGATCGCGTCCAGGTCCCCGCGCTGCAGCCCCGCCGCCTGGGCCGCCACCGAGCGGGCGAGGGGGCGACCGGCGACGGCGAGCGTCACCAGCAGGTCCCGAGCGTCCTTCGGCAGCGTCTCCAACCGCTGGCGGAGCAGGTCCTCCAGCCGGACGCGGCGCGTGAAGCGGAGCGGACCCGCGCCGCTGTCCGTCCGGGCCTGGAGCTCCAGGGCGCTGCCCTCGGCCTGGACGAACCGGACGAGCTCGCGCACGAAGTAGGGGTTGCCCTGGGCCTCGGCCGCGATCGCCCCCGCCTGCCGCCGCACGTCCAGGCCGTCCCCCACCAGCAGCTCCCGGGCCAGCTCCTCGCTCTCCTCGCGACTCAGGGGGCCGACCTCCACCTCGACCACGTCGGGCGGCTCGTCGCCGAGCAGGGCCAGGGACGAGCCCGGCGTCGTCGTCTGGGGCCGCAAGCCCTGGGCCTCACGGAGCAGCCGGATGTGCGGGCTGGAGTCCAGATCGGCGCTCCGGTAGCAGGCCAGGAACAGCAGGGGCGGCGCGTCCGGGGCGCGGGTCAGGTCCGCCAGCAGCTGGGCGCTGTCCAGGTCCCCCCACTGCAGATCGTCCACGCACAGGACCATCGGCCGACGCTCGGCGATGCGGTGCAGCAGCTGCCGCAGGGCCCGGAACGCGCGTCGACGAAGCTCCCGGGGGTCCGGGGTCTCCACCCGATGCCGGGCCAGGGCGATGGGCTCCACCTGGCGCAGCACGGGGAAGATGCGCGCCAGCGGGCCGATGTCCTGGGGCAGCAGCAGCTCCACCCGCGCCCGGGGCAGCCCGCGCAGGTAGCCCGACAGGGAGTCGACCAGCCCATCGACCGCCTTGAAGGCAACCGACTCGTGCTCGTAGCAGCGCCCCGAGAGGATCACCGCCCGCTCCACGCCGTCGGCCGTCTCGTCCAGGAAGGTGCGCAGCAGCGCGCTCTTGCCCATGCCCGACGCGCCGTGCAGGTGCACCGTCACGCTGCGCCCCTGCGCGCTGCGATCCCAGGCCGCCCGCAGCGTCTCCAGCTGCTGCTCCCGCCCCACGAAGTCCGGCCGCAGCCCCACCACCGGCATGGTGTAGCTGGTGTCCCCGCCCAACGTCTGGGGGGGCAGGGACACGGGGCCCAGCCGCTCCAGGATGGCCCGCGCGTCGGGCCGCTCGGCCGGGTCGAAGGCCAGCAGATCCATGCACAGGGCCTCCAGGTCCGGCGGCACCCCGTCGACCACCCGGGAGGGCGGCGCAGGCTGCCCCACCTGCTTGGCCGAGACGATCTGGTCGAACGTGCCGCGGAAGGGGCGGCTGCCCACCAGCCCCTCGTAGAGCATCACCCCCACGGAGTAGAGGTCGCTGGCCTCGGTCAGGGGCTTCGCCGCGGCCTGCTCGGGGGACATGTAGGCTGCGGTGCCCGCCACGTACCGCTCCACGCTGGCCTCGGAGGAGTGGGTCCAGGTGACCAGGCCCAGATCGAGCAGGACCAGGCGCCCCTCGTCGGTGACCAGCACGTTGCTCGGCTTGATGTCCCGGTGCAGGCACCCCAGCCCGTGCAGCGCGTCGACGGCCTCCACCAGCTGCCGGACCGCGTGACGCAGCCGCTCCTCGCTCAGGCCGGTGAGGTTGGCTCCGTTGAAGCCCATGCGCGCCGGCAGCGGCAGCGCGACCCCCGGCACGGCCAGGTGGCGGGCGGTGGTGACCAGCCCCGCAGCGGCCAGGTCCCCCTCCCCCTTCGTCAGCGCGGGCTCCCGCGTGGCCCCGTCCACCGCGCTGGCCCAGGGGCGGGTGCGATCGCCGGGTGCGCCGATCTCCGCGCCGGCGGCGGCTAGGTTGCGCGACGGCCGCAGCGGGGCGGGGGGGCGCGGCGTCGGCGTGAGCGAGGGACGGGTCCCCGGTCTGGGTGTCCGCGCCGGGCCACGTGGGGTGGCCGACGTAGCGCAGGAAGTCCTGCCCGGAGACCATCTCCATGGTGAAGTAG
>CALCXL010000592.1 GCA_937907595.1 uncultured Pseudomonadota bacterium | reverse complement strand
GCCACCGGGGGTGAGGGCTCCGCCGAGGCGGTGTACATTCCGTGCCCCGCCTGCGAGCCCCCCGGAGCCCCGATGACCGAGTTTCGCCACGAGCCCCTGTTCCAGGTCGGCGCCCACGAGCCCACCTGGCGCCTGGTCACCGACCAGCACGTCCAGGCCGTCGATTTGGGCGGTGAGACCTTCCTGCGGGTGCAGTCCGAGGCCCTGCGCCTCCTGGCCGACGAGGCCATGCGCGACCTCGCTCACCTGCTGCGCCCCGCCCACCTGGAGAAGCTGGCGTCGATCCTCACGGACCCCGAGGCCTCCGCCAACGACCGCATCACGGCGCGTGAGTTGATGAAGAACGCCGTGATCGCGGCCGAGGGTGTCTTCCCCTCCTGCCAGGACACCGGCACCGCGGCGATCGTCGCCAAGCGGGGCGACCGCGTGCTCGTGGACGGCGACGACGAGGAGGCCCTGAGCCGCGGCGTCTTCGACCGCTACCAGAAGAGCAACCTGCGCTACAGCCAGATGGCGCCGCTGAGCATGTTCGAGGAGAAGAACACCGGCACCAACCTGCCCGCGCAGATCGACGTCTTCGCCAAGAACGGCGCGTCCTACGACTTCCTCTTCGTGGCCAAGGGCGGCGGATCGGCCAACAAGTTCAGCCTCTACCAGCAGACCAAGGCGCTGCTGCGGCCCGATCGCCTGCGTGAGTTCCTCTGGCAGAGCATCCACAAGCTGGGCACGGCCGCCTGTCCGCCCTACCACCTGGCGATCGTGATCGGCGGCCTGTCGGCCGAGATGACCATGAAGACCACCAAGCTGGCCTCCACCGGCTACCTGGACACGCTGCCGGAGACGGGCAGCGACCTGGGCCGGGCCTTCCGGGATCGGGCGCTGGAGGCGGAGGTCCTGGAGATGACCCGGGAGACGGGCATCGGCGCGCAGTTCGGCGGCAAGTACTTCTGCCACGACGTGCGCGTGATCCGCCTGCCCCGCCACGGCGCCAGCTGCCCCGTCGGCATCGGCGTGTCCTGCTCGGCCGACCGCAACATCCTGGGCCGCATCGATGAGCACGGGGTCTGGCTGGAGCAGCTGGAGACCAACCCGGCGCGCTGGCTGCCGGAGCTCGCCGCCGCCACAACGGACGTGCAGGCCATCGACCTCGATCAGCCCATGGACGCCATCCGCGCCGCGCTCAGCCGCTGCACCGTGGGCGACGTGGTCCACCTGTCGGGCACGCTGATCGTGGCGCGGGACACCGCTCACGCCAAGCTCCTGGCCGAGCTGGAGGCCGAGGGCGATCTGCCCGACTGCGTCAAGGACCACCCCATCTACTACGCGGGGCCGGCCAAGACGCCCGAGGGCTGGCCTTCGGGCTCCTTCGGCCCCACCACGGCCCAGCGCATGGACCCCTACGTCGCCCCCTTCCAGGCCGTCGGCGGTTCCCTGGTGATGCTGGCCAAGGGCAACCGTGGCCCGGAGGTCGCGGCGGCCTGCAAGGAGCACGGCGGCTTCTACCTGGGCTCCATGGGCGGCCCCGCGGCGCGCCTGGGGCGGGACTGCATCAAGAAGGTGGAGGTCCTGCGCTGGCCGGAGCTGGGCATGGAGGCGATCTGGCGGATCGAGGTCGAGGACTTCCCCGCCTTCGTCATCATCGACGACAAGGGCAACGACTTCTTCGCGGCGTTCAGGAACCCGGACCCCTTCGTGACCATCGGGCAGGGGGCCTGATCGTGCAGGGACCGGAGAGCCCCTGGCGTGTCCCCTTCGACGGCTCCTTTGTGCTGGAGGATGCGGCGACGGCCCCGCCGAAGGACGCGCCCGGCAAGAAGGGCTGCCGCAAGCGGCTGGGCAAGCTCAACGAGGACATCGCCGAGCTGCAGCGGGCCCTCTACGCCGCCGATCGCCACAGCTTGCTGCTGGTGTTTCAGGCGATGGACGCCGCGGGCAAGGACGGCACGATCCGCGCGCTGCTCAGCGGCGTGAACCCCGCCGGCTGCCAGGTCTTCAGCTTCAAGCAGCCGAGCTCCCAGGAGCTGGACCACGACTTCCTGTGGCGCACGGCGCGCTGCCTGCCCGAGCGCGGGCGCATCGGCGTGTTCAACCGCAGCTACTACGAGGAGGTCCTGGTGGTGCGCGTGCACCCCGAGTACCTGGCCGGCCAACGCCTGCCCGAGCCCCTGGACCTGGACGGCCTGTGGCCCGCGCGCTTCGCCAGCATCGCCGCGCACGAGCAGCACCTGGCCCAGAGCGGCACCGCCGTCCTGAAGTTCTGGCTCAACGTGAGCCATGAGGAGCAGCGGCAGCGCTTCCTGGCCCGCATCGACGAGCCGGAGAAGAACTGGAAGTTCTCGTCGGGCGACGTGGCCGAGCGCGGCCACTGGGGCGAGTACATGGCCGCCTACCAGGACGCGCTCAACGCCACGTCGCGCCCCTGGGCGCCCTGGTACGCCGTGCCCGCCGACGACAAGCCCTTCGCCCGCCTGCAGGTCGCGACCATCGTGCGCGACGCGTTGCTGGGCCTCGGCTCGCAGTACCCGACCCTCGGGGAGCGTGAGCGTGAGAAGCTCGCGGCGATGCGATCGCAGCTGGAGGCCGAAGCCGCAGGCTAGCTATCACGCGCTCACGCGCTCACGCGGCCCGGGGCTCACGCGCTCACGGCATCCTCGGACCCGGCCGCAGGCGCACGACGCCGCCGGGGAAGAAGTCCTCCAGCTGGGGCGCCTCCGTCGCCCGCAGGCGATCCGCCACCGCGTCGGCGCGTTGGGTGTCCAGGTGCATGCCGTGGTGGGCCAGGTCGCCGGCCAGGCGCGGGCGCAGCCGTTGGATCCGCCGCAGCGTGGACAGGTAGGCGGCCTGGAAGATCTGCAGGAAGGGCCGGTGGTCCATGGGGTTGCGCGACAGCAGCTGGCGGGCCCGGTTGCCCGGCACGAAGGTGTAGGAGCTGACCTCCGGGTGCCGCCGCAGGGTCCAGTCCCGGGCCTGCTCGAAGCGCGTCCAGGACATGGAGCGCAGGGTCTGGTCGACGTTGTAGAGCATGCCGCGGCGGTTGACCGCGCCGGGCTCGTCGCTCACCCAGGGCAGGAAGGGGTCGAGCACCACCACCAGCGTCGCGCCCTTCTTCACCGCGTGGCCAAAGTCGCTGGTCCGGGTCACTGCGCCGTCCTCGAACCAGCGGTCGCCGATCTGCACCGCGGAGAAGGCCGGGTTGATGCTCAGGCTGGCCTGCACCGCCCGGCTGATGGGCACGTCCCGGTGCCCCTCGTCCCCGAAGAGCACGTGCGCGCGGCGATCCTGGTCCGACGCCCCCACGAAGAGCGGGCGCGGCAGGCGCTCGAAGGAGTTGGTTGAGCCCACCGCCTCCATCAGCGGGCGGAGCATGGCCTCGAAGCCCTCGGAGTGGAACGGCGCCCCGATCATGGCGGTCGCCTCGAGGAACAGCGCGTCGGTGTCGGGCATGTCGTGCTGCCTGAGGGCCTGGACCGCGCCGTGCAGGCTGCCGCCCAGGGCCGCCCGCAGGCGCCGCGCGATGTCGGGGGTGTTCAGGTGGCCCATCTTGAGCAGGGCCAGATCCAGGGGGGGGATGGGGCCGCCGCTGCGCCCCGCGACCCCGGCCAGGATCTCGTCCACGGAGTAGCCGACCGCCAGCAAGGAGGTCACCACCGCGCCCGCGGAGATCCCGTAGTAGGAGTCGAAGCCGTTGACGGCGCCGTCGGTGCAGTCGTCCAGGCACTTCAACGCGCCCAACTCGAAGAAGATGCCGGTGATGCCGCCGCCCGACGCGCACAGGGCCGTCTGGGGCGTCGCGCGCGAGATCAGGGTGGAGGTGATCCGCGCCATCACGCGCTCGTGGAAGGCGTCGTCGTCACCGCGCTGGCGCAGGATGTGGCGCAGGCCCCGCCGCCCCAGGTCCCCGATGAGCTGGTCCACTGCGTCGGTGTCGCCCTGCACCAGCGCCACGATCCGGTGGAAGCCGTAGCGGGCCTCCACGTCGTCCAGATCGTCCAGCGAATCCAGCAGCTTGAGCGCCTCCTGGACGCCCTCTTCGCATCGCAGGTCGAGCAACAGCAGGGCCACGTAGGCCTCGGACAGCCGCTGGACGGCGGCCGCTGCGGTCGGCGCGCGCTCGGGCACGAGCTCCAGTTGCGGGTCGCCGGGCTCCCCCGTCGCCTGCTGGAGGGCGAGGAAGCGGTCGGGCTGGGGGCACAAGCAGAGGATGCGGCAGCGGGTCATGGTCTCAGGATGCCGCGCTGCCCGCGTCGGACAAGGGCGCCTACGGGGTGCCAGGCCGGCTCACGCGGACTCATCTGCCTGCTGGCCGGTCGACGGGTCAACCTGCTCGGCGTCCTCGACCGCTCCGCCCTCCGTCGCCTCCTCCTCGTCCTCCACCTCCGCGCCACGCCGCGCGAAGACCAGGAAGCCCGTGTGCGCCACCATGTGGTGGTCCGGCCGAACGCTCTGGGCCGTGACGTGCCAGCTCCGTTCAAGCACCTCCAGCGCCCGCACGTGGCACCAGGCGCGCCCCCGCCCCAGGGCCAGCACCAGGTGGTGCACCTGCAGGATCGTGGGCAGGTAGGCGCAGAGGGAGCCGCCGTAGACCAGGGCCTCGCGCGCCGTCTGCAGCACCATCCAGGGCTCGGGCACGTCGAGCACCAGCCGGTCGATGGGCTGCTCGTGGATGCCCTCGTAGATGTCGCCGATGTGCACGGTGTGCTGCGGCGTCTCCCCCAGCCAGGTCCGCACGTTCTTGGCGCCCCGGTTGGCGGCCTCCTGGCGGTTCTCGTAGGTGATCAGTCGGCCCTCGGACCCCACCGCCTGCAGCAGCGCGGTGCTCATCGCCCCGGAGCCGAAGCCGCCCTCCACCACCGTCTGGCCGGGGCGGATGTCCGTGTGCATCAGGATCGCGGCGATGTCCTTGGGCTGGATGATCGCGGCGTGCTTCGGCATGCCGTCGATGTGGTCGGCCAGGCTGGCGGGCAGGACCCGGGCGGTGCGGCCCCGCCGGGTGCGGATCTCCGAGCCCAGGGGCATGCCGATCACGCGATCGTGCGGCATCTGGTCGCCGGGCAGGCCCTGCTTCTGGCCCGCCTCCAGCACGCAGTACCGCGACCGCTGCTTGTCGTCGAGGATGAGGACGGGCTCGCCTTCTCGGAACAGGGGGTGGCTCATGGGGTCCGGGTAGCACGTTCCCGGGGTGGTGGGGGCCGCAGGAGGCACTTTGCGTCGGCTTGTCGTTCGGCTACAACGCTCGGCACTCCCCTCTTTCCCGGACTCCCATGCGCCCTCTGCTCCTGCTCCTCGCATTCTCCCTCACCGCCTGCGTCGTGCCCGTCGGAGGCGGAGGTGGCGCGGGGGACCCCGATCCCACGCCCGAGCCCACCCCCGAGCCCGAGTACGGCCCGGAGAACCAGTGGTTCCACGCGCTGGCGGCCGACGTGCCCGAGGTCGGCGCCACCGGGCGGAACGTGGGCGACGTCGCCCCGAACTTCACCCTGACCGACCAGCACGGTGACGAGGTCGAGCTCTACCAGTTCTGGGGCAAGGTCGTGGTCCTGGACGTCTTCGCCGAGTGGTGCGGGCCCTGCCGCAACAACGCTCCCCACGGCGAGAAGCTGTGGGAGGCCGGCGACGGCGACGTGATCATGCTCGCCGCCATGCAGGACAACGTCGACTACAGCCCGGCCAACGCCGAGGGCATCGCCCGCTGGGTCGAGGACTTCAGCCTCACCCACCCGGTGCTGGCCGATACGCAGCGCGTGAACCTGCCCTTCGCCAACGGCTTTCCCACCTACATCGTCATCGATCGGGACATGACCGTGGCGAACGCTGACCTCTGGCCCTTCGACCCGCAGTTTGTGCTGGACCTCGCCGCGCAGTAGGCCCTCCTCCTCGCCTTCGACGCGCGCCCTCGCCGAGCCCGGTGAGGGCGCGCTCCGTTGGGGCGGGTGACGCGGCGCTGGGAAGGGCGCCGGGCCGGCGCAGTCGGTCGGATCCAGCACGCTGTCCGCGGACAGGAGCCGAGTGTCCGCGCACAGCGCACAGCGCCCAGCGCGGCGTGAGTCGGCGTGAGTCGACGATTTTATCGCCTGGAGGCCGCTTCTCCGATCACCGGGACGTGGCCGCCGCCGCCCCCCCCCACTGCGTGCCCTTCGAGGCGGCGCCTGACTGGGACCGCGCAGCGTCCTGCATCTTCGCGCTGCCCGCGACCGCCCCCCACATCCAGGGCGCGGCCTGGCGGGCCATGCGCGCCGCCCTCACGGTGCCCAGCCCCCAGGAGGTCGTGGAGCCGGGCCTGGCGTTCGGCGAGGACGCCCCGGAGTCCCTCAGCCTGGAGCTGGAGACCCTTGGCCAGACGGCGACGGCGCCCATCCCCACCCTGGACGCCCGGCTGGTGCGCCTGGACGTGGCCGAGGGGTGAGCAGGCGGGTGGGGGGCCCCCGATCGCCCCGCCGGGTTAACGGTGTTCACGTCCCGTGCAATCATCGCCCTCCCTGGAGGACGACGTGCGCGGAGACCTGGAGTTCGAGACCCTTCCCGGCCTGCTGGACCGGGCCGCGGAGCGCTTCGGCGACGCCTGCGCCCTGGAGGACGGCGACGTCGCCCTCAGCTTCGTGCAGCTGAGGGAGCAGGCCCACCGCGCGGCCCGGGCGCTGATCGGCCTGGGGGTTCGCTCCGGCGACCGGGTCGCGATCTGGGCGCCCAACCTGCACGAGTGGCCCGTTGCCGCCCTGGGCATCCACTGCGCCGGCGCCTGCCTGGTGCCCATCAACACCCGCTACAAGGGCCCCGAGGCCCGGTTCCTGCTCGAGAAGAGCGGCGCGG
>CALCXL010000591.1 GCA_937907595.1 uncultured Pseudomonadota bacterium | reverse complement strand
TCCTCCTCGGAGGTCAGTAGGACCGCAGTGGACCCGTCTTCGCCGTGCTCGAACACCAGCGTGGCCGCCACGTGCACGCCGTCGGGCCGATCCCAGCCCTCCGCGAAGCACCGGGGCGCGCCTGCGACCAGGACCCCGAAGGCCTGCTCGTCGCCAGGGGCCAGCCCGGATCCGGGC
Organism: uncultured Pseudomonadota bacterium; assembly: GCA_937907595.1. Classification (GTDB taxonomy): domain Bacteria; phylum Myxococcota_A; class UBA796; order UBA9615; family UBA9615; genus CALCXL01. The sequence continues at coordinate 945 of CALCXL010000591.1, read as the reverse complement.
TTGAAGTCGTAGCGCGGCGGCGGCGTGAACGAGGGGATGGGGGACCTGCGCTCCCGGGCCGCGCCCGTCTTGGAGGGGGGCGGGGTCGTCTCCTCCTCCTCGGGCTCCGGGTTGGGCGGCGGATCGCGCAGCGCGAGCGCCGTCGCTCCGAGCCCGCCCAGCAGCAGGGTGGCCAGCGCCAGGGGCACCAGGGGAGAGCGCTTCGAGGGGCCGGGGGAGGGGGTAGGCATCGGTCGATGATGATGCCACAGCACCCGCACCACGCCCCCGTCAGCGTCGACGTCCGCGGGCCGCTGCCGCGCCGTCGTTCATCGCGCTCCGGTCCCGCCGGCCTGGCCCGTCGCCGCCCCCCGTCACCCTTCGATCCCCCGTCGCCGCCTCGCGGGTTGACCCACCCCCGGGCGGCCGGCATGTTCACGCCTGCCGGCCGGGCTCCCTGGCTGCGCTTCCGAGAAGAGCCCCCGCCATGAACTTCCAGCAGCTCATCCTCGCCCTCCAGTCCTTCTGGGCCCAGCAGGGCTGCGTCGTCGGCCAGCCCTACGACGCGGCCAAGGGCGCGGGCACCGCCAACCCGCACACCTACCTGCGCGCGTTGGGCCCCGAGCCCTGGAAGGTGGCTTACGCCGAGCCCTGCCGCCGCCCCACCGACGGCCGCTACGGCGAGAACCCCAACCGCCTGGGCGCCTACTACCAGTTCCAGGTGCTGCTCAAGCCCTCGCCCAAGGACGTTCTGGACCGCTACCTGCGCAGCCTGACCGCCCTGGGCATCCGCCCCCGCGACCACGACATCCGGTTCGTCGAGGACGACTGGGAGCAGGCCACGCTCGGCGCCTGGGGCCTGGGCTGGGAGGTCTGGCTGGACGGCATGGAGATCACGCAGTTCACCTATTTCCAGCAGGTGGGCGGCATCGAGTGCAAGCCGGTGAGCGCGGAGATCACGTACGG
>CALCXL010000590.1 GCA_937907595.1 uncultured Pseudomonadota bacterium | reverse complement strand
AGAACTACAAGCGGGCGGCCAAGTACACGACGTCGAAGATCTACACCTTCGCCCTCTACAAGATGGGCTGGTGTTACTACAACGTCGGTGAGTTCTCGACGGCCATCGACACCCTGAAGGAGCTCATCGCCGAGCAGGACCGCCGGATGGCGGCCGCCGGTGAGAACGCGGGCATCTCCCTGAAGGAAGAGGCCCTGCGCGACCTGGTGCTCTTCTTCTCCGAAGAGGGCGATCTGGAGGCGGCCAAGGAGTACTTCACCCGCTACGGCGAGAAGAAGTACTACCGCAAGATGCTGGCCCGTCTGGGCGGCATCTACATGGACCAGGGCAAGAACGAGCTCGCCATCCAGACCTACCGGGAGCTGATCGCGGACAACCCCACCGCGTCGGACAACCCCGACAACCAGAACCAGATCATCAAGGCCTACTGGGAGCGTGACCTCTTCGACGAAGCGTCGGAGGAGATCGACAAGCTCGTGGAGACCTACGGCCGCGAGAGCCGCTGGACCTCCTCCAACGCCGAGGACAAGGGCGCCCTCAAGGAGTCCGAGCGCCTGATCGAGAAGAACCTGCGCAACGTGGCCATCGACAGCCACCAGCAGGCCCTCAAGCGCCGCTCGGCCAAGCTGCTGCTCCTGGCGGAGGAGAAGTACCAGGGCTACCTGGACTACTTCCCCGCCGGCCACAAGTCCTACGAGATGCGCTTCTGGTACGCCGAGGTCCTCTACAAGCTCAAGAAGTACGACCGCGCCACGGACGAGTACGAGAAGGTCGTGGAGGTCGACGCCAAGGGCAAGTTCCTCAAGGACGCCGCGGGCAACGCGATCTTCTCCATCGACGAGTACCTCAAGCCCCTCAAGGGCAAGCTCGAGGCCAAGGCCAAGAAGCAGATCGCCGACGCCAAGCGCTCGGGTGAGGGCATCGCCAAGTTCGCGGAGGTGGAGCTGCACCCCTGGGAGGCGCGCCTCATCAAGGCGTGCGACAGCTACGCCAAGTACCTGCCCACGGACGAGAAGTCGCAGTCCTTCCTCTACAAGGCCGCCCTGCTGCTGCACGACCGCAACCACTTCAACGACAGCAACGAGCGCTTCCTGCAGATCATTCGCTCCGACCCCAAGAGCAAGATGGCGGAGCACGGCGTCTACACGGTGCTCGACTCCTACAAGGCCATCGAGAACTGGGAGGGGCTGAACAAGGCAGCCCGCGAGTTCTACGCCAACGACGAGCTCAAGAAGTCCACGAAGTTCAAGACCGCCCTGCGGGACGACTTCCAGCGCGCGACCTTCAAGATCGCCGAGGGCTACGCCGCGACGGAGAAGACCGCCGACGCCGCGAAGGCCTTCAAGGCCTTCTACGACGAGTTCCCCGAGAGCGACGTGCGCGACCTCGCGCTGTTCAACTCGGCCTTCTACTACGGGCAGGTCGACGACAAGCCGACGATGCTCGCCCTGCGCCACGAGTTCGTGGAGAAGTTCCCCGAGCCCGCGGGCAAGGACGCCGCGACCATGCAGCTCTACGAGAAGAGCGTGAGCCTGCTGGGCGACCACTACCGCTCCCTGGCGGACTACGCCCAGTCCGCGCACTTCTTCCGCACGCTGTTCGACAAGAACAAGGACTTCGAGCTGGAGGGCTTCACCGGCAGCCACGACGCCCTGTACAACTCGGCGCTCTTCAACGAGTCGATGAGCCGCACGGACGCCGCCATCGGTGACTACACCGACTACATCGGCGCCATTGACGACAAGGCCGAGCAGCTGTCCATCAAGATGCGCATCGCGGATCTGCAGTTCCAGGCGGGCAACGTCGAGGACGCGGCGAAGCGCTGGCAGGGCATCTACAGCGACAAGGAGGTGCGCGATCTCTCCTACGACACCTACGTCGAGGCCTACGTGCGCTACGGGCGCACCCTCTCGGACACCAAGAAGCGGCTGGCTCACTACGCCGCGGGCATGAAGGACTTCGAGAAGGCCGGCAAGACCCTGACCCCCGAGAGCCGGGCCCCCTTCTTCGCCGCCGAGATGCGGTTCGAGCTCCTGGAGCCGGAGTTCAAGGAGTACACGGACCTGTCCATCCCCGCCGACACGAAGAAGGCCTCGGCCGTCCTCAAGAAGAAGACCGAGGCCATCCCGTCCCTGACAGGCAAGTACGTCCAGATCCTGGACCTCAAGCAGGGGGCCTGGGGCATCGCGGCCCTGTACCGTCTGGGCAGCATCTACTCGGACTACGCCACGAAGCTGAAGACAGCGCCCTGCCCCACCAAGCTGGATGAGGATCAGTGCGCCATCTACAAGTTCGGCCTGGAGGACCGGGCCTACCCGGTCATCGACAAGGCCGTGGAGGCGTTCACGAACGCGCGGGCCAAGTCCTACGAGCTCGGCCTCTACACCGAGTACACGGTCAAGGCCTTGGAGCAGCTCTCCGAGCTCCGGCCCGAGGAGTACCCCAAGAGTGCCGAGCACCTGCCCGCGCCCGATTACAGCAGCAACCCCTACTCGCTCGCGGACTTTGTCCAGTAGCGGCCCGGCAGGAGTTGACCCCATGAAGTACCTCGAAATCTTGCGACGTCCCGCCGCTGTGGCCGCTTGCCTGGTCCTGGGCTGGTCCCTCTCCGGGAACACGGCCTGCGGCCCCACGGGCAACTCCGGCAACCAGGAGCCTGAGGAGGTGGACCCGGAGGTCGCCTACCAGGAGGGCCTGACCTTGCTGTCCGAGGA
>CALCXL010000589.1 GCA_937907595.1 uncultured Pseudomonadota bacterium | reverse complement strand
TCGTCTGGCTGGCCGCGACCCGGGTCTGGCAGCTGGTGGAGTCCGTGGCCCGCGAGGGCACGCTGCTGGGGGCCCTGGTCGCCCGGATGCAGAGCCGGACCCTGGACGAGCGGCGCACCGCCCTCGCCGCCGGCGGGCCCATGCCCCGGGAGCTGGCGAGGGACTTCGCGGCCGCGGCGGCGACGGCCGACCTGAGCGAGCTCCCCGAACTGGAGGAGGGGGCCAACGCCGCGCTCGCCGCGTGGCAGGCGGGTGAGGAGCAGCGCGGGCTCATCGCGGTGGTGGGCGAGCGCGGCCACGGAAAGGGCCGCTGGGCGCTGCATTGGGCCGAGCCGCTGGTCTCCACCGGCCTCAACGTCGTCCGCCTGGCTCCCACCGCCCGGTTGTCGACGGAGGCGGCCATGCTTCAGTTCCTGGCGGAGTCGCTTGGGGCGCAGCCCGATCTGGCCGCGCTGGGCGAGCGCCTGGAGGAGATGAAGCCCTCCGTCTTCGTGGTGCACGGCCTGGAGCGCACCTTCCTGCGCCGGGTGGGCGGCTTCGGAGCGATCCGAGCGCTGCTGGAGCTCGCCGCGGCCCACGACGAGCGCCACCTGTGGGTCTTCACGGTGCACGCCCCGGCCTGGCGCTACCTGGTCCGGCTGCGGCGGGTCCTCAACCCCGACGCCTTCCTGGCGATCCTGCCCCTCCCCCGCCGCAGCGGCGCCTCCCTCCGCGCCGCCATCGAGGCCGCGGCCCAGCAGCTGGACCTGACCCTGGACTGCGCGTCGCTGATCCGCCCCGGCACCGTCTCGGGGGACCCCGCCGGCGACCTGGAGCGGGCGACCCACGGCTACTACCGCCTCCTGTCCGAGGCGTCCCGCGGCAACCCCGGCGTGGCCTTGACCATCTGGCGGGAGTCGGCCCGCCTGAGCGAGGACGGCCGCCGGGTGGAGCTCCGCTTGCCCGAGGGCCTGCTGGACGGGCGGGAGGTCGGCCTGACGGACGTGGAGCAGCTGATCGCCGCCGCCCTGGACGTGCACGGCGACCTGCGGCTGGAGGAGCTGACCGAAGCGATCAACCAGTCCCCCGGCGTCGTGCGGCCCGCCCTGCGCCACCTGCGCGACCGCGGCGTGCTCAGCGATCCCGTGCCGGGGCGCCTGGAGTTGAGCCTGGAGCACCTGCCGGGCGTGCTGCGCACCCTTCGCCGCCGCCACTTCGTGTACGGCAAGGAGTAGTCGATGGAGAACACCAGCCTGCTGCGCTTCATCGACGTCGAGGGCCTGCCCCTGGCCGTCGGCCTGCTGATCGTGGGGCTGATCGGCCTGCGCGTGACCACGGGCTGGCTCGACCGCCTGGGGGAGCGCTTCTCCGATCGGCGGCTGCTGCTCAAGCAGATGTCGGCCCTGCTGCGCTTCGCCGTCTACTTCCTGCTCTTCCTGGGCACGGTGACGTCTGTGCTCGTGTTGGAGTCCGAGGCGCTGCTGGCGGTGGCCGGCAGCATCGGCGTGGCCTTCGGTTTCGCCTTCAAGGACCTGCTCGCGTCCCTGATGGCGGGCGTGATCCTGCTGTTCGACCGGCCGTTCCAGGTGGGCGACCGCGTGGCCTTCGGGCCCTACTACGGCGAGATCACGGAGATCGGCCTGCGATCGGTCAAGCTGCAGACCCTGGACGACAGCCAGGTCACCATCCCCAACAGCAACTTCCTGTCCGACGCGGTCTCCAGCGCCAACGCCGGCGCCCTGGACTGCATGGTGGTGGTGCCGATCTACCTGGCGGCGGGCGAGGACTTCGTGGCGGCGCGCGCCCTCATCGAAGAGGCGGCCATGACCTCGGCCTACGTCTACCTGGAGAAGCCGGTCGTCACGCTCATCAGCGACGAGTTCCTGGGCGAGCGCTTCGTCACCGTGGTGCGCCTGAAGGCCTACGTCATCGACGCGCGCTTCGAGAAGACCTTCGCCTCCGACATCACCGAGCGGGTCAAGCTGGCCCTGCGCACCGCGGGCATCCGCAGCCCCGACCAGCAGTACCGGGATCTGGAGTTGAACCTCGGGCGGGAGCAGGCCATCGCCACCTGAGCGCCGCGTCCGGAGCCTTGGGGGCCCACGCCTGCACCGCGGCCCGACCGGGCGATGAAGTCCCCCGACCGGGACGGCCCGGGGGGTGGTAAACCCTCAGCCGTCATGCACCGCGCCCTGCCGATCCTCCTGCTGCTCCTCCCCGCCCCGGCCCTGGCCGGCTCGGGCGGCCCCGACTCCTTCGGCTACACCTGGCTGGACACGGCCAGCGGCTACCCCATGCCGCCCACCTACGATCCGCCGGGCAGCAGCGAAGTGCCCATGGGCAGCGACAGCTACGACACGATCCCCATCGGCTTCGACTTCGAGCTCTACGGCGTCGTCTACACGCAGATGACGATCCAGGCCGACGGGGGGATCACCTTCGGCGACACCGGCTTCGACCTCCCCTACAACAACCAGTGCCTGCCCCTGGGCGGCACCCCCATGATGCTGCTGCCCTGGTGGGACGATCTGGAGCCCTGGGGCGGCGGCTTCTTCGACGACGCGGACATCCAGTCGGCGCTGTACGGCTCGGCGCCGAACCGGGTGCGCGTCGTGGAGTGGGAAGGCGCGGACCACTTCTCGGCCAGCGGCGAGGTCACCTTCGAGGTCCACCTGCACGAGGACGGCACCATCGTCTTCCTGTACCTGGACACCAACATCGGCTCGTCCTCCTACAACGACGGCCAGTCGGCGACCGTCGGCATCCAGGCGACCAACGGCACGGCCTTCCTGCAGTTGGGCTGCGACGACGACTTCCTGTACGACCCCTACGCCGTCGCCTTCCTGCCCCCCCAGTGCGACGACCTGGACGCGGACGGCTCCTGCGCGGCGGACGACTGCGACGACGGCGACCCGGGCGTGTACCCCGGCGCCATCGAGGTCTGCGACGGCGTGGACCAGGACTGCGACGGGGCCGTGGACGAGGGGCTGAGCCCGGACGCGGACGGGGACGGATACACGGCGACGGCCTCCTGCGACGGCTCCGCGGACGACTGCGACGACGGGAACGCGGCCACGAACCCCGCCGGCACCGAGGTCTGCGACGGAGCGGACAACGACTGCGACGGCGCCACGGACGACCTGCCCGACGTCGACGGTGACGGGGTCGGGCCCTGCCAGGGCGACTGCGACGACGCCAACGCGCTGGTGAGCCCCAACGCCTTCGAGCAGTGCAACGGGCTGGACGACGACTGCGACGGCGCCGTGGACGAGGGCTTCGACAACGACGGGGACGGGGTGCTCAGCTGCGACGGCGACTGCGACGACGCCAACCCGGCCGTGGGCCCCGGGATGCCCGAGGTCTGCGACGGCGTGGACAACGACTGCGACGGCACCGTGGATGAGGAGGACGACGCCGACGGGGACGGCGTGACCCCCTGCGGCGGCGACTGCAACGACCTGAACCCGGCCATCCACCCCGGGGCCACCGAGGTCTGCAACGGGGCCGACGACGACTGCGACGGCACGGTCGACAACGGCTTCGACGGCGACGGCGACGGCGTGGCCTCCTGCGCCGGCGACTGCGACGACGGGGACGCGTCGGTGCACCCCGGGGCGGCGGAGATCGCGGGGGACGGCATCGATCAGGACTGCGACGGCATCGACGACCCCGTGCCAGCGGACGACGACGACGCGGTGGACGACGACGACGCGGCCAACGACGACGACAGCGCGAGCTGGGACGACG
>CALCXL010000588.1 GCA_937907595.1 uncultured Pseudomonadota bacterium | reverse complement strand
CCAGGGCGCCGCGCTGGCCCGCGTTGCCGGTGACCGTGGCGTCGCTGATCTCCCAGAAGGACACGCCGTCGGCCAGCAGGGCCGCGCCCATGGCCCCGCTGTTGCCCTCGAAGCGGCAGCCCTGGAGCACCACCTTGCCGCGCTGGGCGTGGATGGCGCCCCCGCCGTAGGAGGTGGCCGTGTTGCCGCGGAAGGTGCAGCCCTGGAACGTCACCATCGACCGGGCCTGCAGGCGCAGCGCCCCGCCGGACTCGTTGTGGCCGCCCGTCAACGTCAGGCCGATGAGGGTGACGGACGCCTTCTCCGCCTGCAGGTCCAGGACCGGCGACTCGCCCCCGGCGTCCAGGACCACGTCGCCCAGCCCGCGCAGGGTCACCGACGAGCGGACCGTGGCCAGCCCGGGGTAGGTGCCCGCCCGCAGGCAGATCACGGCGCCGTCGACGGCTTCGGCCAGCGCCTTCGCCAGCGCGTCGGGGCCGGGATCGAGGGTCAGGGTGCAGTCAGAAGGGGCCACAGAGGCCTCCGGGGGCGGCGCCTCGGCCCGCCCGGAGCAGGCGAGCAGGAGGCTGGAGAGGCAGAGGAGGACCAGGGCGAAGCGCACCGATCAGGTGCTCCCGGCGTCGCCCGGATCCTTCAGCAGCTCGGCCCCGGCGAAGGAGTAGAAGCACTCGCGGAAGGTCTTGATGGGCACCTCACCGGGGTGGTAGCTGCCCCAGGGGTTCAGCAGCTTGATGCCGCCGGCGGTGACGCCCTCGACGATGTATGCGTGGTTGCCGCAGATCTTCGGCGAGTCCGACAGCCAGTACTGCGCGTCGTAGGCCAGCTCCAGGTCGTCGGCCTTGCCCGGCGCGAAGCCCTCGGGGTACTTCAGGTCGTCGACCTTCACCTTGTAGGTATTCTGGCCGTAGTCGACGGTCGCCGCCGCCTTCTCGCCCTTGTCGCCCACGGCGCGGCTGCTCAGCTTGCCCTTGCCGTCGTCCTTGATGGCCGGGGCGACCTTGCCCTTGTCCGCCACGCTGAACGAGCCCGGCACGCCCTTGTTCTGCATGTTGACCGAGTAGGGGCCGACGCCCGCGCCCGCCATGTTGGTGAACACGCGGGTCTTCTTGTCCTTGGATGCCGCGGTCAGCGCCTTGCCGTCGTTGACGGCGGAGGTCACGGCGGCCAGCAGGTCCTCGTCCTTGTTGTAGCTGCGTACGTACTGCGTGCGGACGTCGGCGCCGGCGATCTCCTGCATGGCGCCGCCCGGCGACCCGCCCTTGTCCAGGGCGTCGTAGCCGCCCTTCCACTTCGCGTAGGCCTTCTCCAGGATGTAGGGCCAGAGGGCGACCTCCTCCAGGTCCTTGGCCACCTTGCCCATGCCGGCGTACTTGAGCTTGCCGTCCTTCGTGGGCATCCACAGGTCGACCTTGATGGGCACCTCCTTGTAGGAGCCGTCCCACTGCTCTTCCTTGAAGCGCACGGTGTAGGTGCTGTTGGGCTTGTGGGGCTGGATCATCTTCATGATCTCCGCCTTGCCGCCCGGCTGGGCCGCCAGCGCGCCCATGGCCGCGATGAGGTAGCAGTCGCCGATGGAGCCCTGCGCGGCGTCCGCCGGGGCCGGCTTGCCCTGGAAGGGCTGGCCCACGACCTTCTCGTAGACGTAGGGGTCCGGGTCGCCCTTGTTGTCGCCGTCGTCCTGCTTCGTCAGGTCCGGCTGCGCCAGCCACCAGTCGCTGTGGATCCAGCCCTCCTTGCCCTTCGCGCCGGACCAGACCTTCACCTGCATCCAGTCGCCTTGCTTCGCATGGGCGGTCAGGACCGTGCCCGAGGGGAACTTGTCCAGGATGGAGCCGTCCAGGGAGGGCTTGTCCCGCAGGTGCAGGTCCCCGCCGTTGGTGGCGACGATGCCCGTCTCCCCGCCCATCTTCTCCTTGGGCGCGCTGTCCCCGTCGCCGCGGACGTTGGTGTCGTCCTTCGGCTTCTTCTGGACGGAGCGATCGCCCTGCAGGCCGTTCTTGGCCTGCATCGAGTTGGGATCGGACTTCGCGGGGCCGCCCAGGGCGGAGGCCTTCTTTGCGCTGTCGGAAGCTGCGGCGTCCGGCCCCGAGGGGCGGCGCTGCATGGCGGCTTGGGCCATGGGGCACTCCTGCGAGCGGCCGGCCCCGCGTTCGTGCGGGGAAGGTGCCGCTGCCGGCCCAGGATATCGCACGGATGCGGGCTCGGGAGAAGGACTTCGATCGCCCGGAGGTGCGATCGGGGCGACGTCGGACGATCAGGGGGTCGCGGCGGTGACCTTCACGCGCAAGGGCGGCTCGGTGCAGGGCATGCCGGCCGCGCTGACCCGCAGGTCCCCGCCTTCCCGACGGGCGTAGTACTGGGCCGGCGTCAGCGCCTCCACCCGCGGCAGGGGCTCGCCGGGATCCAGGGGGAAGCGAAGCTCCAGGTACCAGTGCCCCAGGGCCTTCGGCTCCAGGTGCGCGGGCAGGCCGTCGAAGGCCCAGTCGACGCAGCCGGGCGTGGTGGGCGCGTGGTAGCTGGCGGTGCGGCCCAGGGTGCCGTCGCGGGGGGCGATGTCGCCGGGCGGCACAAAGGTCGGTCGGGTCCGGGAGTTGAGGGGCGGGTAGGTGCGCCAGTTGGTGATCGCGTCGGCCGCGTTGGCGACGAAGGACTGCCCCGGCCCCAGGTGCAGGGCCTCCTGGGGCACCCGGTAGCGGTGCAGGGTCAGGCGATCGAAGGCCCACTCCCCGTCGGGCACCAGGTGCTCGTCGGCCCAGGCGATGGCCTGGGTGGCGACGGGCTCGCTGAACTTGCTCCGCCCGGACATCTGCTCGTCGACGACCGCCACCCACAGCCGCTCGTAGTGCGTGGACAGGGCGCTGGACTCGAAGGGGAGGGAGGGGTGGATGGCCTCGATGGTCAGGCGCTTGTTGTCCAGCACCCAGACCCCCTCGCCCTCCTCGGGGCGACGCTCCACGCGGCCGGCCTGCTGCAGCAGGTAGTGGCTGAGGTTGCCGCGTTGGAACCAGGCGGGGAGGGTGGCCAGGGCGTCGCGATCCTGAAGCTCGTCCAGGATCAGGCGGCTGGCGCGCTCGTAGTCGGGGCGGGCGCTGCGCCGGAACAGGTCGACGGTGCCGGGCACCACGCCGGCCATCCACGCGACCACCAGCA
>CALCXL010000587.1 GCA_937907595.1 uncultured Pseudomonadota bacterium | reverse complement strand
CAGCGGCGGTGCCCCTGTTGGCCGTCCCCCAGATCACCCACTACCTGCTGGATGGCGCGATCTGGAAGCTGGGGCCCCAGAACGCGGCCCTGGCGGAGGCGATCAGGGGACGACGGTGAAGGTCGTGGTGGCCAGGGCGCCCGATGCGGCGAAGGGGGCAACCACGGTGTACTCGCCCGGCGGGAGGTTCCCGATCTGGTAGGACGCGCGCTGGGCCTCCCCCGAAGGCACCGACCACGACGTGATCGCCTGGGCGCACATCGTGCCCCCGCGGCGCGGCTCCGCCCCGGCGGTGGAGAGCGTGAAGCCGTCGAAGAGGCAGAGGCTGGGCGTGGTGAAGTCGACGGCCTGCGCGCAGGTGTTTACCGCCGCCACCCAGATCGTCAGGTCCTGGTCGGGCTTGAACTGCCCCTTCGTCCCCAAGGGGTCGTGCACCGCCGCCACCAGGTCGAAGTCGGCGGGCCCGCAGGTCGGCGTCAACTGGGCCTCCAGCGCGGCCTTCTTCTCCGCTTGCAGCCGCTGCTGCTCCGGCGGCAGGGGCAGGTCCGGGTCCTGCAGGCTGGACACGCCCACGAAGGCCAGGGCGACCACACCCACCGTCATGCCCAGGGCGGCCAGGCCGCCCGCCCAGGGGACGCTGCGTTCTTCGCTCATCGCAGGGCCTCCATGCGGGTCACCCGAACCACCGGGCCGCTCATGGCGAACCCGAACTGCGCGGCGGCGAGCTCACCCTCCACCCGCACGCGGCGGCCGATGAGCGAGCTGTCCACGGCTCCGCGCAGCTCGTGTGGGCCCTCCGGGGCGTCGAGCACCCAGGTCTTGGCCCCGCCCAGTTCCCGCATCGACAAGGTCCCAGTCAGCGTCACGTTCGCACCTTCTTGGCCCCCACCAGGCCCATGGCGATGGCCAGGGCCAGCAGGCCGTTGAGTACCAGCCAGACCCGCTCGGCGCCCGGCGGCAGCCAGGGGATGTCGATCCATCCCGAAGCGGCGGCCCAGGTCAAGCTCACCGCCCAGCTGATGGCGACCGCCACCGCCGCGGTCCAGGCGCGGCGGGTCAGGCCCAGCAGCGCGGCCAGGACGAGGGGCACGGCGGCCGAGGCCCACAGCAGGGAGGTGCCCAGCCCGGGCGCGCCCAGGGCCGCGGGCAGGCCCAGGGGGTCCGAGGTCAGGACGGACGGCAGGCCCAGGCCTCGCACGATCCACAGCCCGCCGGTGAAGAGCAGGGCCAGGGTCAGGATGCCGATGCGCTCCCGCGGGCTCAGCTTGCCGAGCATGCCCAGGAGCATCACCAGGGCGTAGACGATGGCGAGCATCGACGGCCGCTTGCTGCGATCGGCGCCCTGCAGGGCCGCGCCCAGGTCCAGTCGGCCGTGGCCCAGCTTCAGGTCGCCGGGTCCGCCGCCCTCCGCCGCCCGCAGCAGCGCGTCCTCGGCTCCGCGCGCCGACAGGCCCGTGCCCCGCAGCACGGCGATGGCGCCGGTGACGTGGGGCGCCGCCATGGAGGTCCCCTGGTAGGGGGTGTAGGCGTGGCCGCCGGGGGCGATGGTGTCCTGCAGGATGCCGCCGCCCTCTTGGGTCGTGTCGCCGCCCGGGGCCGCGATCTCCACCCCGGGGCCGAAGGTCGAGTAGGGGGCCAGCTCGCCGCCGGGGCCCAGGGCCGAGACGCCGAGCACCCCCGCGGCGTGGGCCGGGCAGCCCACCCCCAGCCGGCCGGTGTTGCCCGCCGACGCGACCACGGTCACCCCCCGGCGCACCGCCTTCTCGACCGCCAGGTGCAGGACCGCGCTGTGCATGCCGCCCAGGCTGAGGTTGATCACCTGCGCGCCCTGGTCCGCGGCTTCGTCCACGGCCGCGGCGATGCGGTCGGCGCTGCCCCCGCCCGTCGCGCCCAGCACCTTGATCGGCAGCAGGGTCACGTTCGGGGCGATGCCCGCCACGCCGACGCCGTTGTTCGTGGCCTGGGCGATGGTGCCGGCGACGTGCGTGCCGTGGCCCACGTCGTCCTCGGCGCTGTCCACCCCGGGCACGAAGCTGATGCCGGGGGCGAAGTCGACGCCCTGCAGGTCCTCCACCCGCGTGATGCCGGTGT
>CALCXL010000586.1 GCA_937907595.1 uncultured Pseudomonadota bacterium | reverse complement strand
CTGCCCCCCCGAGGAGACGAACGTGGGCCCGATCAGCACGTACTGCTTCGAGGCCGGCTTCTGCGGCCCCGGCTGACCCGGTGAGCTCCCGGCGCTCCCTGACGGCGCTGTTCCTGGCAGTCGCCCTGCTCAAGGTCGCGCTCCTGGTCGCCTGGGGCGATCAGCCCCTGCTCTACGACGAAGAGAGCTACCGCCGGGCGGGAGAGGCCCTGGCCCGCTGGCTGCGCGCGGGGATGCCCGCCGACGACGTCGCCGCCCTGGGGCGGATCGCCTGGCACAACCCCGGCTACGCCTCGCTCTTCGGCCCCGCAGCGCTGTTGCCCGGCCCCACGGGGCTGTGGATCCGCCTGCTGCAGTTGGGCGCGGGACTCCTGTCCGGCCTGCTGGTGGCGCGCTTCCTGGAGCCCCGGGTCGGGGCGCGGTGGGCCGCCGTGGGGGCGCTGGCCCTGTGGCTGCACCCCTCCATGCTGTTCTTCGGGCTCACGCTCTGGCCGGTGGCCCTGGCGACGCTGGGCACGTCGGCCCTGCTCTTCGCCGCCGGGCGCTGGCAGGCGCAGCCCGACCGCCGCGATCGGCAGTGGGAGCTGGGCCTCGTTCTGGCCGCCCTCCCCTTCTTCGCGGGCCCGGCCTTGTTCCTGCTGCCGGCCGCGGGCTGGTTCGCGGGGCGCGGGCGTCGCGGTCCCATCGTGGGCCCGGCGGCGGCGCTCGTGTGCGCCTGGAGCCTGGCGCTGTCCCTGGGTCTGGGCACCTTCGTGCCCTTCGATCTGGCGGGGCCGCGCAACCTGGCCCTGGGCAACACCGAGTGGGTCTCGCCGGGCCGGGGATCGCTGTGGGGCGACCCGGAGGCCAAGGCGCCGTTCCTGGCGAAGCTGGCCGAGGACTGCGGGACCGCCGTGGATCGCCGGCGCCTGCGCTGCGAAGCGGAGTGGGGACCGCGCGAGTCGCTCCGCTGGGTGCGCGCCCACCCCGCCCAGGCGCTCCGCCGCGCGGGCTTGCGCGTCGTGGAGACCTGGAGCCCCGACGCCTTCCTGCCCCGCCACCTGGCCGACCCCACGGTCTTCCCCCCCGCGGGCCGGACCGCCGAAGCCCGCACGGCCCAGATCCTCCTCGCCGCGCTGCACGTCGCCACCGTGCTCGGGCTGGCGGTGATCGCCTGGGGCGCCCTGCGCCGGCCCGACCTGCGCGCCATCCTCCTGGGCCTGGGCTTGTGGACGCTCCCCGCGGCGTTGACGGTGGGCATGACCCGGATGCGCCAGCCGCTGTGGCCCTGGATCGTGGCCGGCGTCGTGCTGGCCCTGGCCGATCGAAGGCGCCGCCGGCCCTGAACCAGCGGGATCGCCCCAACGCCCGGCCTCCGCCCCCCGACCGCGCCCCAGGCGGTCTATGATCCGCGTCCCATGGCCACCTACCAGGACGAACGAGCCTTTCGCGAACTCGACGCCGAGCTGCCGGAGCCCACGGGCGACCGCCGCCCGCCGGAGAAGGACGTCTTCAACCACATCGGGCACCGCATCCCGCTGATCGACGCGCGCAGCAAGGTCACCGGGCAGGCGATCTACACCGACTACATCACCCTGCAGGGGCAGCTGATCTGCAAGATCATGCGCTCGCCCTGGGCCTACGCGCGCATCGACTCCATCGACACCAGCCGCGCGCTTGCGATGCCGGGGGTGCACGCGGTCATGGTGGGCACCGACGCCCCCATCCGCTTTGGCGTCCTCCCCATCTCCCAGGACGAGACCGCGCTGGCGGTGGAGAAGATCCGCCACCTGGGCGAGGGCATCGCCGCGGTCGCCGCCGACGACGAAGCCACGGCGATCGCCGCGCTGGCCGCCATCGACGTGCAGGTGACGGAGCTCAAGCCCTTCCTCAAGAAGAGCGACTCGGTGCGCGACCTGCGGGAGGACGAGGAGAAGATCCACGACCACGTCCGCCACGACAACAACATCCACAAGCGGGTCAAGCAGTCCTTCGGCGAGCCCGAGCAGGCCTTCGCTGGCGCCGACTGCGTGGTGGAGGGCACCTTCGACTTCCAGGGGATCACCCACGGCTTCACCGAGCCCATCGCCGCCATCGCCCACTGGACGCCGGACGAGCGGCTGGTGCTCTGGACCAGCCAGCAGGTGCCCCACTACACCCACCTGGCCGTCAGCAAGGTGATGGAGCTGCCCATGCACCGGGTGCGGGTGATCAAGCCCGCCGTCGGCGGGGGCTTCGGCGGCAAGTCCGACCCCTTCCCCCACGAGATGGTCGTCTCCTGGCTGTCCATGCAGTGCGGGCGGCCGGTCAAGATCCTCTTCGATCGGGAGGAGGTCTTCTTCAGCAACCACGGCCGCCACCCCACCACGACCACCTGCAAGCTCGCCCTCAACGCCGACGGCAGCATCCAGGGCCTGGACGTGGACGCGCTCATCGACGGCGGCGCCTTCGGCTCCTTCGGCGTGGTCACCGCCTACTACAACGGCGTGCTCTCCCACGGCCCCTACCGCCTGCCCTCCTTCAAGTACCAGGGCACCCGCATCTACTCCAACCGGCCCGTCAGCGGCGCCATGCGCGGCCACGGCTCGGTGAACACGCGGATGTGCAGCGAGGTCCTGCTGGACGAGGCCTGTGAGGAGCTGGGCCTGGACCCGATCCAGGTGCGCCTGCAGAACCTGCTGCCGGAGTTCACCACCCTCATCAACGGCTTCCGCATCACGTCCAACGGGATCCGGGAGTGCATCGAGGCCGTGGCGACGAAGTCGGACTTCGCCAACAAGCACCGCAAGCTGCCCTACGGCCGGGGCATCGGCATCGGCTGCGGCTTCTACATCTCCGGCTCCGCGCTGCAGATCCACAAGAGCCGGCTGCCGCAGTCGACCGTGCACCTCAAGGTGGACATGGACGGCGGCGTCACCATCCACACCGGCGCCAGCGACATCGGCCAGGGCAGCGACACCATGGCCGCCCAGGTGGTCGCAGAGGTCCTGGGCCTGCCCATGGCGCGCATGCGGGTCGTCGCCGTCGACACCGACGTGTCCCCCATCGACCTGGGCTCCTACAGCTCACGCGTGACCTTCATGAACGGGCTGGCCGCCAAGCGCGCCGCCGAGGCCCTGCGCACCCACCTGTACGAGGCCGCCCACCGCATCTCCGGCTACGCGGTCGAGTCGTTCGAGATGCGCGACGGCTTCGTCTTCAACCGGCACTGGCCCGAGGCCTCGGTCCCCTACATGGACGCGCTGGAGGAGGCGCTGGCGGGCAAGGGCGCCCTGGCCACCAGCGGCTGCTACACGGCGCCGCCCATGGGGGAGAAGTACAAGGGCGCCGGCGCCGGCCTGGCCCCGACGTACTCGTACACCGCCTACGTCTGCGAGCTGGAGGTGGACCCGGAGACGGGCTTCATCACGCCGATCAAGGTCTGGGCTGCCCACGACTGCGGCCGCGCGCTGAACCCCATGGCGGTGGAAGGCCAGATCGAAGGCTCCATCCACATGGGCCTGGGCCAGGTGCTCAGCGAAGAGCTGGACTACCTGGGCGGCAACCTGATCAACGCCAACCTGCTGGACTACCGCATCCCCACCGCGTCGCAGATGCCCGAGCTGGACGTCACCCTGGTGGAGAGCATCGATCCCGAGGGCCCCTTCGGTGCCAAGGAGTGCGGGGAGGGCGGCCTGGCGCCGATCCTGCCCGCGGTGGCCAACGCCCTGTACGACGCCGTGGGGGTGCGGGCGCGCAAGCTGCCCCTGACCCCGGACGTCGTGTTGACCGCGCTGGAGAAGAAGGCACGCGCGGACCGCAAGAGCGCACGGACCGGCTGAGGTATCGACGATGGAGCTGCCCGCATTCCACTACCACCGGCCCACGACCGTCGACGACGCGGCGGACCTCCTCGCTCGCTTCGGCGACGACGTCGATCTGGTCGCCGGCGGCACCGACCTGCTGCCGAACTACAAGAACCGCCTCAACCCCCGCGGGCACGTGGTCTCCCTGTCCCACGTCCAGGGCCTGAAGGAGCTGAGCGCGAGCCGCATCGGGGCCGGCGTGCGTCTGGTCGACCTGGAGCGCAGCGACCTCGTCCGGCGGGCCCTGCCGGTGGTGGCGGAGACGGCGCAGGCCATCTCCTCCCCTCCCCTGCGCGAGCACGGCACCGTCGGCGGCAACGTGATGCTGGACACGCGCTGCTACTTCTTCAACCAGGCCCCCATGTGGCGCGAGAGCCGCAACTTCTGCCTGAAGGCGGAGGGGCAGACCTGCCTGGTGGTGCCCAACAGCGACGACCACTGCTACGCCACGTACTCCGGGGAGCTGGCCGCGGCCTTCCTCGTGCTGGACGGCAGCGCGGAGCTGCTCTCGGCCCAGGGACCCCGCAGTGTCCCCCTCACCGCCTTCTTCGAGAATGAGGGCATCCGGCGCTTCGCCGATCGGCGACCGGGCGAGCTGCTGACCGCGATCTCCTTGCCCGACGACGCCCCCGAGTGGACCGCCGGGTACCAGAAGCTGCGCATCCGCGACTCCATCGACTTTCCCAGCCTGGGGGTGGCCGTGGCCTTCCGCCTGGACGGGGACCGGGTGGCCGGCCTGCGGATCGCCACGACCGCCCTGGCCAGCTGCCCCGAGCGCCTGGACGCCGTCTGCGCCCCCTTCCTGGGCCGGGTGGCCGACGCCGCCCTGGCCGCTGAGCTGGGCGAGGCCGCCATGAAGGCCAGCGTGGCCTACCGCAACGTGCCCCTGGACCCGAAGTACCGCCGCAAGATGGTGGCGGTGTTCGTGCGCCGCCTGCTGGCGCGCCTGGACGGGAGGTTCGCACTTTGATGCCCGGCACCGACGACGCGCTCCCCGAGGATCCAACCCGGGACGAGATCCTCTCCCGCCTGGACGAGGTCCTCCAGGGCGAGGACGACGACGACCTGGAGATCCCCGAGGAGGACGAGGAGGAGATCGAGGACCCCTGGGCCCCCGTGGAGGACGACGGCGACGACGTGGCCCTGCCCACGCCGGCGGGGGACGACGAGGAGGCGGAGGAGCTGTGGGAGCCGGTGGAGGACGGCGTGGCTGACGATCTGGTCCTGGCGGAGCTCGAACCGGAGGGCCGGGACGACCCCTGGGGCGCGTCCGGGGCCACGCAGACGCCCGAGCTTCCCGGCGTTTCGCGGCGCCTGGTGGACGAGGGCTTCACCCTGCCCCGCGCCCGCCCCCAGCCCGCGCTGCTGCCGGCCCTGCGGACCCTGCCCTGGCGCAGCACCGCGGATCTGGAGTCCCTGGAGCTGCCCAACCTGCTCTGCGTCGCCGACCCCACCGCCACCGGCTCGCGCCTGCTCGTCGCGGCCTGGGCCTGGGCCGACGAGGCCGCTGGCGACCTGCTGCGCTTCCGCATCTCCGATGACGGTCCGGAGATCGAGGCCGCGCCCGCCTCCCCGCACGAGGCCGTCATCGAGTCGGTGATCCGGCTCGTGGACCTGGACCTGCGCGTGCGCCTGCACCTGGAGGCCGCGCGGGATCAGCGGGGGGTCGTGCTGGGTCGCGACGTGTTGGCCGGCCGCTTCGTGGTGGACGCGTCGCGGGAGGACTGGTCCGAAGAGGACTGAGAGCCAGCGAGCTCAGTCCATCGAGCTCAGGGCACCACCACCGCCACCACGTTGCCGTCGGTCTGGTAGGTCCAGAGCGATCCCCCGTCGCCGCGGATCACCGCGTCCAGGATGCCGCCGTTGGCGTAGTAGATGGCGTTGGAGCCCACCGCCAGGGCGTCCACCGTGGCCGAGGTCCCCGGCACCTCCCACAGCACCGGGCAGTCCGCGGCGACCGTGCAGGAGGCGAAGGCCGTGCGGTCCCAGGCCGCAAGGAGCCCGTCGGCCCGCACCCCCAGGTAGCGCTCCCCGTCGACCGCGAGCTGCTGGAAGATCTCACCGTCCTCGGCCGCGCCCTCGTCGGCCCCGCCCGTGGACACCGCCGCGATGCCCCCGCCCAGGACGCTGTAGAGCACCGAGCCGCCGCCCAGGGCCAGGTTGTCGACCTGGGCCGCCGCGTCCACCCGCCACTCCTGGCTCAGGCTGACCGCGTCCAGGGCGACCAGCCCGTCGGCCAGGCCGGCGAAGACAGATCCCCCTTCGATGGCCAGGGCCCGGATGTCCGAGTCCGGGGTGTCGAAGGTGGCCAACACGTCCCCGGTCGCGGGGTCGATGCTGCGGATCGGGGAACCTCCCAGGATCAGCGCCCCGCCCGCGGCGACCAGGGCCTCGTCGGCGGCGTCGGTGAGCGTGAGGTTCAGGTCCTGGCGCCAGACCTCGTCCCCGTTGGCCAGATCGATGGCGACCAGGTCGTCGAAGGTCAGCGCGAAGAGCAGGTTGTCGATGGGTCCGACCACGTTCACCACGGTGACGCCGAAGTCGTGGGGCGCGGTCCACAGAGCCGCGCCGCTGTCCAGATCGAAGCCCGCCAGCTGGGTTCCCGAGGCCGCAAAGACGTCCGCGCCGGAGACCAGCAAGCGCACGGCGGAGCTGGCGGGGAGCTCGGCGGACCAGGCCTGGTTCGCCTCTTCGTCGCTGGCGTTCAACCGGATGAGGCGACCGCCATCGGTGGCGACCACCACCAGCACGGTGTCCTCCCCTTCGCCCAACAGTCCGTCGCAGCCGGCCAGGAGGCCCAGGGCAATCAGGAGCAGGAACCAGCGTCGCATGCAGACCTCCAGGTGCCGGTTCGACGGCAGAGCCCCGCCTTACCTTCAATGGGCACCGCAAAGCAACCGGCGAGCCGGGGGGACAGGCGAGATGGGGCCCGATCAGGGCAGGGAGAGGGTCACGCCCTGCCCGGCGTCCTCGGCGTGGCGGGCGACGACGAAGCGGTGCTCGCCCGGCGGACGGATCCAGCCCCCGTCCCAGATCCTCAGGCGCTCCAGGGGCACTGGGACGGCGATCGTTCGCTCCTCCCCGGAGGACAGGCCCAGCGCCTGCGCCCAGCCCACCAGCTCGCGGGGCGAGCGGTCCAGGGATCCCAGGGGCGGCTCCAGGAAGACCAACACCGTCTCCGTGCCCGCCCGGGCGCCCGTGTTGCTGACGTCGACCTGCACCAGGACCTCGCCCTCGCCCAGCGTGGCGGTCGGCGAGGCCCAGGCGAACTCCGTCGTCGACAGGCCGTAGCCGAAGGGGAACCGGGCCGGCGTGCCCTGACGCAGCAGGTGGCGGTGCCCGTGCCAGAGGTCGTAGGCCACCTGGTCGCTGTCGTTGTCGAAGGCCGGAAGGTCCGCCTCCTGGCGGGGCACGCTCAAGGGCAGCCGGCCGCTGAAGGGCTCGCGACCCAGCAGCAGATCGGCCAGAGCGTGGCCCCCCTGGTCGCCCGGGTAGAAGGCGTGCACCAGCCCGTCGACGGCGTCGATCCAGGGCTCCACGGTGATGGCGCTGCCGCCTTCGATCAGGACGATCGTGCGGGGAGCCGACGCCGCCACCGACAGGATCAGGGCCTCGTCGGCGGCGGAGAGCGCCAGGCCGACGCGATCGCCAAAGGACGCCAGGTACTCGCCCTCATCCGCCGACGTCAGCCCCACCGCCACGATGGCGACGTCCACCGTCGCGGGATCCGCCCCCGGCCCCAGCACGGTCCAGCCCCCGGGGGAGGCGAGCAGGCCCTCAAGCAGGCTGACCACGTCCGACGGGGCCACGGCGCTGCTGCCGGTGTCACCGATGTTGTCCGCGTCGGCCAAGGGGCCCAGGACCGCCAGGGTGCCGCCGCTCTCCAGGGGCAGGACCCCCTCGTTCTTGAGGAGCACCGCCGCCCGGGTCGCGGCGCGCCGGCTCAGGGCCTTGTGCTCGGCCGACTCCAGGTCCAGGGGATCCCCGGCCACCTCGGCGGCCAGGCCGAAGCAGAGCTGCGTGCGCAGGATGCGGCGGACGGCCCGATCGATGAGATCGGGGTGCTGTCCTGCGATCTCGCGCAGGTCGTCGCCGTAGATGCGGGCGAAGGGCATCTCGATGTCCAGGCCCGCCTGCAGGCTGGGCAGGGTGCTGTGGGTGCCCAGGAACCAGTCGGACTCGACGACGCCCGGGAAGCCCCAATCGGCGCGAAGCACGCCGTCCAGCAAGGGTGCGTTCTCCGAGCAGAAGGCGCCGTTCACCGAGTTGTAGGCCGACATCACGGTGGCCACGCCCGCGTCCCGCACGGCCGGCTCGAAGGCCCGCAGGTAGACCTCCCGCAGCGCCCGCTCGTCGATCTGCACATCGACCACAAACCGCGAGTTCTCGATGCTGTTGGCGGCGAAGTGCTTGACCGAGGCCAGGACGTGCTCCTGCGCGCCCTCCACGAAGGCGGCGCCCATCAGGCCGACGTGCAACGGATCCTCGCCGTAGGTCTCCTGGGCCCGGCCCCAGCGGGGGTGCCGCAGCACGTTGACCGTGGGGGCCAGCAGCACGTTGGCGCCGGCGGCCAGCGCCTCGGTCCCCATGGCCCGCCCGATCTCCCGCTCCAGGTCCAGGTCCCAGGTGGCGCCGCGGGCCATGCCCACCGGGAACGCCGTGGCGGCGCCGGTGGCGGAGGAGACGCCGCGCGGCCCGTCGATCATGCGGAAGCCGGGCAGGCCGTGCCGGGGGATCGGGGGCGTCGGCCAGCGCCCGTCGTCGGGGCCGGTGCCGTCGCCGGCCATCTGCAGGATCTTCTCCTCCTGGCTCAGGTCGGCCAGGATCGCGTCCACCCGGGTCTCCACCGCGTCGGCGTCGGCGGGGCACCACCAGGCATGGTCGACGTCGGCCACCTCTTCCGCGGAGTCGTCGTCGTCGGCCTCCACCGACGTGCAGCCGGCCAGCAGGAGGAGGAGGAGCCAGCGCACCTCAGAAGCCCAGGACGATGGTCACCGTGCCCGTGGCCGCAGCCCCCGCGAAGGGCGATGCGACCACCAGGTCCTCGGCGCCGTCGCCGTTGAAGTCGGGCAACCCCAGCAGGCTCCCGCCCAGGAAGTCGCCCTGCGCCGCGCCCTGGATCAGCAGGTCCGCGCTGGACGCCGCCACCGATCCGCTGAGGGAGCCGAGGGGCCCGTACCAGAGAGCCAGGCGGCCGCTGTCCCCGCCGGCGCCGTCGTAGCCCGGCAGGCCCACCACGGCGTCGCGGGCGCCGTCCCCGTCCAGGTCCACGAACGCGGAGCCCAGCCCCGCCATCTCCGTCGCTGCCTCGCCGGCCACCGACCACGCGGCCCGCGAGACGACCGCGCCTCCCGCGGGGCTGCCGGATCCCCAGAGCACGCCCAGGAAGCCCACGCCGGCCTGCGCCTGCGCGGCGCCCAGGAGCAGGTCCCCAAAGCCGTCCCCGTCCCCGTCCCCGGCCCGGAGCTGCTCGCCGACGAAGGCCCCGGCCGCGCCGGTCCAGATCGCGTCGGCCGACGTGATGGAGGCCCCCGACGACCAGGCCCCGCTGCCCCCCAGGAACAGCGCCGCGCGCCCCGCGTTGCTGCTCCACTCGGACGCGCCGACCACCAGATCCATGGTCCCGTCCCCGTTCACGTCCACGTCGCCCACCAGCGCCTGCCCCATCCCGTCGTCAGCGGGCGTACCCACCACGCTCGCGTCGGCGTCGGCGGCGTCCAGCCCCGCACCCCAGGTGCTCCGGCCGAAGAACACCACCAACCGGCCCTGGAATGGCCCGGCGTTCGGGGAGTACCAGGGGCAGGTGAAGCCCAGGTCGCCCACGCCGTCGCCGTTGACGTCGCCCAGGGCCGCCACGGCGGTGCCGCACTGCTCGGTGGGCTGCTCGCCGGTGATGACGACGTCGGCCGATCCCAGCGCCCAGGACCCGGTCGGCGGGTTGGCCTCGCCGAACCAGATGTGCACGGCGCCGGCGGGCAGGTCCACGCTGTTGAACATGGGCTTGCCGACGATGAGG
>CALCXL010000585.1 GCA_937907595.1 uncultured Pseudomonadota bacterium | reverse complement strand
GTCGTAGGCCGAGCCTTCGGCCCGCAGCGAGCCGTGCAGGAAGAAGGCCGTGGTGCCGCTGCCATCCTGTTCCGGGAGCTCCACGTTGGCCGCGTCCAGCCAGGACGCGCCGCGCCGGTTGATGGCGGGGTACACACCCTGGTTCCGGCCGAATTGACCCCCCGCCGCCTCGCCCCGCAGCGTGGGCACGGAGGCAGGGACCTCGTAGTGCCGCACCTCGCGGGTCATTCCCTCCTCCACCCAGGGCGTCCGGTAGGGGATCGCCCAGTCGGGCCAGGTGGACGTGCTGCAGTTGCCCACGCTGCTGTAATCCGGGTCGACCGCCTCGTCCAACAGGCGCCTCACCTCGTGCCCGGGCACGGGGAGCAGCCTGCCCCCCGTGCCCGGGCACGGGGAGCAGCCTGCCCCCCCGACCGAGCAGCCCCAGGGCCTCGTCCATGGCTTCGGTCGCCGTCGCGGGGACGTCGTCGGGCAAGGGGCCGAAGTCCAGCCCGCTCGGGTCCCGCGCCAGCCACGTCGGGCGCAGCCGGTCGTCGCAGTCGCCGTCGCGAAAGGTGCGCCCGTCGCCGTCCCAGTCCACGTCCGGCAGCTCCGTCGGTCCCCCGGGGCAGGCCGCCAGGAGCAGCGCTGCGGCGGGCATCCAGAACGATGTTTGGGCGCGCGCCTGCAACCGCATTCCTCCCATCGGACAGGGTAGTGCTGGCCGCTCCATTGAGCCCGTTCTTTCGCCCTCCCCGCCCCGCACGCGCTGCGGTATGGTGCGGCGCTTCACGGAGACCCTTCCCATGCTTCGACGACTGATCCTCCTCCTCGCCCTCTCCTTCGCCTTCATCCTGGCTGGCTGCCCCACGGGCGGCGGCAGCCTGGGAGACGACGACGACTCGGGGGCGGACGACGACGACGACGCCACGCCGCCGAACGACGACGACACGGCGGACGACGACGACACGGCGGACGACGACGACACGGCGGACGACGACGACATCGCCGACGACGACGACGCGACCCCGCCCCCCGCCGACCTGCTGTCGACAGATCCCGTGGACACGGCCGCGGACGTCTACATCGGCGCGGCCCTGTCGGCCACCTTCTCCGGGGCGACCGTCGCCACGATCACCCTGGCCGACGACGCCGGCGTGGACGTGCCCGGCACCAACACCTGGCTCAACCTGACCACGCTGGCCTTCAACCCCACGGGGTTGCTGGACAACGAGATCACGTACACCGCCACGGTGGCCTACAACGCGGCGGACACGGAGAGCTGGAGCTTCACCACGTCGACCGTGGGCTCCACGCCCTTCGGCGAGGACCTGGTCGGCAAGACCTTCGCCTTCGACATCACGTCGGGCACGGTGCTCAGCCCCGAGGGCGGCGAGCAGTTCCTGGGCCAGCTGAACACGGCCCTGCTCATGGGCGTCACGGCCCAGACGGCCACGGACATCAGCTTCGTGGGCGGCCTGGCGGCTGAGGGTACGGAGCCGCCGGAGCAGGACTTCTGCACCCCGTCGGTGGACTTCAGCCAGAACGGCCCCGCCGTTTGGAACGACCCGAACTTCGCCGCCGGCCCGGCCGACGTGCCCCAGTCCTTCGACATCCCGAACTTCGGCGCCTTCGACCTGACCTTCCGCGACATGGAAGTGACCGGCACCTTCGACAGCAGCACCGGCACGGAGGTCGACTCCATCGTGGGCGCCAGCGTCTACACCTACGTCGACCTGACGCAGGCCAACCTGGGCCTCCCCTGCGCCCAAGCGGCCGCCTTCGTGCCCGGCCTCGTCTGCCAGCCCTGCCCCCTGAACCCCTCGTCCGAGGAGTGCATCGTCATCTGGACGGTGGGCGTGGAGGCGGACCTGGTGCCGAACCTGAGCATGGTCCCCTGGACCCAGGAAGACGTCGACGCCAACACCGGCTGCTAATCGCCCCCTCACTTCGGGGCGCCTCCTGCTGCAGTGGGCGCCCCGAAGTCGTTCTACCTCCGGTCCTTCCTGCCGAACCGATCCCCAGGAGCCCACCCGATGCGAATCGTGGCCCTCTGCGCCCTCAGCGCGCTGCTCGCGCCGTCCCTTGCCTTCGCCGGCCCCAAGTTCTCCGCCTCCTCCTTCAAGGACACGGAGAAAGAGACCTTTGACGCCGCCAAGATGTTCGACGGCCTGCTGCACACCTCCTGGGCCGAAGACGCTCCCGGGCTGGGCACCGGGCAGTGGGTCGAGGTGGACCTGGGCGAGGACGTCGAGGTCGGCGTGCTGTCCATCTGGGGCGGCCTGTTCTCAGGCAAGGACGACTGGAGCGGCCGCGGGCGGCTGAGCGAGGCGACGATCGTCTTCAAGGGGCCCGACGGCGAGGAGGAGCGGACCGTGACGTTCGGCGACCGCTACGCCCGCAAGGACGTGAAGGTCGGCCTCACGGTGCGCAGCTTCAAGCTGACCATCGACGCCATCCACGAGGGCTCGATCTTCGCGGACACGCACATCTCGGAGCTGGCCTTCGACCTCAAGAACCCGGCGGACCCCGCCTGGCAGGCGGCCATCGACAAGAACCTGTCCCGATCGAAGTCGACCAGGGACCTGGCCGAGAAGTGGCCGGGGGAGCTCGAGGCGGCCTTTGCGGCCTGCCTGGACGAGCAGGACTACTCCGCCAACTTCAAGACCATCGGCTGGGCGGCCGCGCACGGCCCCGAGTACCTGGTCGAGCAGGTCCAGAAGGTCGTGCCGGTGGGGCGTCGCCTGGGCGCCCTGCAGTTCCACGAGGGCGCCATCGACATGCTCGGCAAGCTCAAGGACGCCAACGCCATCCCCTACCTGGAGATCGCCGCTGCGGGCTCCCGCAAGATCGACGACCGCGACTGGCTGCTGGAGACGGTGGACACCTTCAAGGCCTACCAGGACCTGCGCCGCACGATGCGGGGCACGGTGCCCAACTGGGGCAGCCCGGGCATGGAGAAGGGCGCCTTCCTGGGCCGCGGTGAGAGCCTGGCCATCGCCGCGGACACCGAGGGCAACCTCTGGGTCTCGGACATCGGCAACAACCGCGTGCAGCGGCTGACGGCCCAGGGCACGGCCGACAAGGTCCTGGGCAACCCCGAGCGGGGCATCGACTTCAAGTGGATGGGCGACGAGGGCCGTCCCTACGCCACCGGCGCGAAGGCCGGCGAGGGTCCCACGGAGTTCACGCAGCCCTTCGACCTGGACGTCGGCAACTTCGACGTGCTGGCCGTGATCGACGCCACGCTGCAGGTGCGCACCTTCGACGCCGAGGGCAACCCCAAGGCGCAGTGGAAGCTGGAGAGCAACTACCGCCCGGTGGCCGGCGCGGGCATCGGCACCCCCCTGGTGACCTGGCTGGGCGACGACTTCTACTTCATCGTCAAGGACGAGGTCTTCATCTACTCCGCCGACGGGGAGGCCAAGGGCCGGTACACGCTCGAGGGCGGGTCGGTGCAGTGCGCGGTCATCGCCGCCGGCGGCAAGCTGCTGGTGCGGCACGTCGGCGATCAGACGATCACCGAGTACAAGCCGCAGGACGGCTTCCGGCAGGGCGCCTGGGTCAAGAAGGGCGTGCCCGAGGACGGCTCGGAGGACTGGGACATGACCACCGACGACAAGGACAACGTCTGGGTGGTCACCGACGCCGGCAACATCTACGTGTTCAACAAGCGCGGCAAGTACCAGCGCACCTACACCGCGT
>CALCXL010000584.1 GCA_937907595.1 uncultured Pseudomonadota bacterium | reverse complement strand
CAGGAGTCGTCGTCGTCGTCGTCGTCGTCGTTGAACAGGTCGTCGTCGTCGGCCAGATCGTCGTCGTCGGCGGTGTCGTCGTCGTCCGGGGGGAGCCCGCTGTTGCGCACCGGGTCGCAACCCAGGCCCAGCAGGAGGGAGAAGAGGAGCAAGCTCAGGGCGCCGGCTCGGAGTCCGAAGGGGGACATGGTGCAGATCCTCGGCCCCCCGGATTCCCTCGTGGGGGGCGGGCGCGAACCTATCAAGGACCGCGCCATCCGGACCGGGATTCTGGGGCCCGACGTGCGCGAAGGCGGGGCGGAAGGCCGCGCCGCCGGACCCTTCGGGGGGAACCCCGAGGGTGGCTGCCGTGTCCTGGGGGTGGGCGCGGGCAAGGAGACCGGCCCGGACCTACAATGCTTCGCCGCCCGCGCCCCGTCCCGGTCGGCAGAGAGGACCCTTCATGCCGATCCCCCGCCGGATCGCGATCCGCACCCTGGTCGCCGCCCTCGCCTTGAGCCTGACCCCGGCGGCTGCGGACGCCCGGCCGCGCAAGAAGCGCGCCCCCCAGCCGGACATCCACGCCCAGGACCGGGTGGCCGTGCAGGCCCAGCAGCTGCGGGATCGGGGCGACCTGGACGCGGCCGTGGCCCTGCTCCGCGGGGAGCTCGCCCAGCACCCGCAGAACATCGGCGCCCACCTGCTCTACCAGCAGCTCGCCGCCCTGGGCCGCCGCAGCGGTCGCCTGGTGGAGGCCGAGTACGCCCACTGGCTGTCCGAGGCCCCTGAGGACGCGTTCCGCATGGTGGCTCACGCCGGCGCCATGCTCAGCGCCGCGTCGGCCGAGCCCAGCCGCGCCAACCGCGAGGTCCTGCGCGCCGTCATGAAGAAGCTGGCCGCCGCGGAGGCGGACCCGAGCGCGTTCGTGGCCGCCAACGTCGTCGCGGCGGACCTGGCTGCCTCCGGCGGGGAGTTCCCCGAAGCCGAGGAGCGCCTGCGCGCCATCCTGGAGAACTCCCCGGGGCACCCCGGGGCCTCGTCGGACCTGTTGCTGCTGTTGGCCGCCCGGGGCGACTGGGGGGAGGCGGTGAGCCTGTGTGAGGGGCTGCTGGACACGGCGCCGTGGCGGCTGGAGGCCTGCGCGCCGCTGTTCCCGGCGCGGTCGGGCCAGAAGGCCTCCGAGCCGGAGGACCAGGAGCGCCTGGTCGCGCTGCTGGAGTCGCTGGAGAAGACGTCGCAGGACCTGGTCGTCCTGCAGTCGCTGGAGTCGTTCTACGAGCGCGTGGAGGAGAAGAAGGGCGCCCGGCGCCTGCGTGAGAGGCTGGCCGCGGCCGACGCCAACTGGAGCCCATCCCTGCGCCGCAACCCCTACGTCGAGGGGCTGCCCGGGGGCGAGCTCACGGACGAGGAGATCGAGCAGCTGGAGGCCCTGGCCGCCCTGCACGAGGCCGAGGACCCCGACCCCTGGGCCCTGGTGCGCAAGCTGCAGGCCTTCCTGGAGGGGCTGCCCGCCGACGCCACGCGCATCTCCGCCATGGTCCACCGCGAGGTCGGCTACGCCCTGCGCGACGAGGCGATCATGGACCGGGACGGCAGCCGCGCCGCCATCAAGCGCGCCCTTGACCTGCGCCCGGACGACGCCTCCATCCTCAACGAGTGGGCCTACATGTCCGCCCTGGACAAGGTCGACCTGGCGGGGGCCCTGGCGGCCGTGGATCAGGCGATCGCCCTGCAGATGGGCCAGCCGTTCACGCCGCTGTCCATCGATCCCGGCGAGTCCCTGGCGCGGTGGGAGATCGAGCGCGCGGAGTCCGTCGGCGCGTACCTGGACACCCGCGGGTGGGTCCTCTACCAGTTGGGCCGGCACGAAGAAGCGGTGCGTGAGCTGGAGATGGCCAGCCTGATGACGTCCGACGGCACCGTGCAAGGCCACCTGGGCCGCGCGCGCTACGCCGTGAGCAACGACGCCG
Source organism: uncultured Pseudomonadota bacterium (assembly GCA_937907595.1). Taxonomy (GTDB): domain Bacteria; phylum Myxococcota_A; class UBA796; order UBA9615; family UBA9615; genus CALCXL01. Next base: position 12,503 of record CALCXL010000584.1, on the reverse strand, counting down.
GGGCCTTTCCAAGCCTGCTGCGCGCCCTGGCCCTGGGCTGCGAGGACACCGAGGAGGTGCGGCAGCTGGCCGAGCACCTGTACGACAAGATGCACGTGGTGCCCGGCGGGCTGGACTCGCTGCTGCTGGCCACGCGCGCGGAGATGCAGGACGAGCTGAGCTGGGCGACGGAGGAGTACGACCCCCGCAGCGAGGCCCGCCCCCCCGAGGAGCCCACGGCGCCGTCGCGCGCCCAGCACCCCCTCATCGGCACCAAGGCCCCGGGCTTCGTGGCCACCACCCTGGACGGCAAGAAGTTCGCCCTGGAGGACCTGCGCGGCAGGGTGGTGGTGGTGGACTTCTGGGCGACCTGGTGCGGCCCCTGCGTGGAGGCCATGCCCGCCTACGACGCCATCGCGCGGGCCTTCGAGGGCGAGGGCGTGCTCTTCGTGGCCCTGTCCGTGGACGAGGACGTCGACGTGGTGCGCGACTTCTGGACCTTCCCGGGCTCCCCCATGCGGGTGGCGATGGGCACGCCCAGGATCGCCGACTCCTGGCGGGTCCAGGGCATCCCCGCGACCTTCGTGGTGGACAAGAAGGGCTTCATCCGAGACCACCACGCCGGCTTCGACCCCGCCACCGCCGAGCGGCTCACGCGCACGCTCGTGGGCCTGATGGCGGAGTGAGTCTGTGATCGACACCTCCGAGGCCCGGGTCCGCCGGGCCGAACGCGCCGCCCTGCTCTCGGTGGGGCTCACGATGTTCGTGATCGTGGGCGCCTCCGCCCTGCTCATCAGCGACCGGTCCGCCCCGCCGCCCGAGCCCACGGCCGTGAGCTGGCGGGCCGAGCAGTTCGTGCTCATCGACGAGCAGGGCCACACCCGGGGCAGCTGGGAGGTGGGGGAGACCGGCCCCTACCTCAGCGTGGTGGGCGCCGACGGGCAGTCCCGCGCCGTGATCGCCGCCACGGACCACGGCCCCGCGGTGCTGCTGTACGACGCCGGCAACGTCATGCGGGCGCGTATGGCCCTGGGCGACGAGCAGGTCTCCGTGGACGTGTGGGACGCTGGAGGCAACCAGCGCGCGGTGCTCAGCTCCATCGGCCCGGCCGGCGTGATCGGCGTGAGCGACGGCGTGAGCGGGGCCAACGCGACGCTCACGGCGACCGAAGGCACCCGGCTGTTGACGGTGTCGGACGACGCGGGCGAGCCGGCGGTGCAGATCGGCTTCGCCGAGGGCGCGGCGGTGTTCTCCACCGGGGAGTGAGCGGCGCGCAGCGGCCTGATACGGTGCCCTGTGCCGCACCCCCGCCTCCAGGGCCTGCTCGCCTCCGTGCCGTCGGGCCTGGCCTACCTGGCCGGCCGCTCCCAGGTGCCGGGCGGCCCCGCGTTCGTGACCATCGAGACGGTCAACGCCTGCAACATCGCCTGCGTCTACTGCCCCCAGGCCGACGGGCCCGAGGAGCACTTTCAGGCGGGCCGCGGGGTGATGGCGCTGGCCGACTTCGTGCGCATCCTCGATCGGCTGCAGGCGGCCTTCGCCCTGCGCAGCGTGAGCCTGCACCGGGACGGCGAGCCCCTGCTCAATCGGCACCTGCCCGCCTTCGTGAGCGAGCTCACGCGCCGCGGCGTGAGCTCGGGCATGTCGTCCAACTGCACGCTCACGACGCCCGAGCGGGCTCACGCGCTCGTCGCCGCCGGCCTGGGATCGGTCAAGACGGACTTCTGCGCCGACCCCAACCGCTACGAGGAGCTTCGGGCCGGCGCGCGGTGGTCCGAGGCCCTTGCCGGGATGCGCAACCTGCTGGCCGCCGCCGGCCCCGCCTTCCGCCTGCGGGTGACGGACCTGGGCACTCACGGCGTGAGCCCCGACGAGGCGGAGGCAGCGCTCACGGCGACGCGGGCCCTGCTGGACGACCAGCGCGTGACCGTGGCGCCCTCACGCATGCACGGGGCGTTGGGCTCCAGCCAGCTGGGCGGCGCGGCGGCCGGTGACTACGTTCGCTGCCACCAGCCCTGGGTCAACCTCACGGTCGACTTCGCGGGGCGCGCGGTGGCCTGCTGCCGGGATCTGCGCAGCGAGTACGTGCTGGGGAGCCTGCTGGAGCAGGAGGTCGAGGCGGTGTGGAACGGTCCGGAGGCGCGGAGGCTGCGGCGGGCCCTGGCCCAGGAGCGGCCCCAGGACGTCTCCGTCTGCGCTCGCTGCGACGCCCCCTGGGCCGGGTCCTACTCGGGGCGGTCGCCCCTGGAGAAGGCCGCACGCTTCGTCCTGGACCCCTTCTGGGCCGGATGACGGGGCCGTGCAGGCGGCCGGTCCGGAGTGATCCCCGGCCCGTCGCGGGAGATCAGTAGGAGGCGGACAGGGTGGCGGAGGCGTCGTAGCCGCAGATCGTGCCCTCGTAGGAGGCGCTGGCGGTGGTGCCCATCGCCGTCGCGCCCGCGCTGATGTCGATGTCGCAGTCGCCCACGTACTTGCCCGAGTAGGTCAGCGACCCCGTCCAGGTCAGCCGCACGTCCGCGCCGTCGTCCACCTCCGCCGACAGGGCCCAGGAGAGGTTGCCGTCGATGGTCACGCCGTCGCTCTGGCAGCCGTGGAAGGCCGCGTCCAGGTCGAAGGTGACCGACAGCAGGTCCTCCAGGTCGGAGCCGCCCATGTTGCCGGTGACCGCGACGGTGCCGCCGTCGGCGCAGGCGGCCTCCACCACCAGGTCGTCGGAGTCGGTGGTGCCCAGGGCGACGTCCAGGGCGACCTCGGTCTGGGCGTCGGAGAGGGCCAGGGACGTGCTCTCCCAGATCTCGTCCACGTTCTCCGCGGTCGGCGCGCAGCCGGCGAAGAGGGCGAGGGCGGTGAGGGAGAGGGCGAAACGAAGGACGTGGCTCTGCGACATGGGGTGTCTCCTCAGGGAACCGGGGGAGGCGGGTGGTCCGTCCAGCGCGCTCCGGGCGGCATTCTAACCCCGCCGTGCTGCCACGAAAACGATCGGATCACCCCGATTCGTCCCACGCGCCGCTGTGCAGCCCCTCAGGTGACGACCAGCTCCCCGCCCTCGGCCAGCTTGAGGAAGCTGGCGTGGCCCATGAGGGCGTCGCACTTGCTCAGCTTGTCCGCGTCCAGGCGCAGCAGCTTGACGCTGGTGGTGCAGCCGTAGACGCGGACCTTGTCCCCGCCCAGCTCACGCGCCTCCTCGAAGAGCTCGTCCAGGTCCGGGATGCGCCCGGCCTCGATGCCCTTGATGTACTTCGCCTTGACCTCCGGCGTGAGGATGGTGACCTCCGCCTCGGCCATGTCCTCGTGCACGTAGCGCCAGAGCACGCCGTAGGTCATGTAGACGTGCGCCTCCCAGCCCATGCTGGCGGCGGTGGAGACCAGCCCGACCATCGTGTGGATGTGCTCGTAGCTGTCGCCCTTGGCGTAGATGCACAGCCGCCGGGTCATGCCTGCGCTTCCGGGGTCCTAGTCATGGTCGTACTTCCACTCGTCGTACCAGACCATCTGGATGCCTTCCAACGTCTTCTCGTTGGAGCCGGCGGGGTCGTCCTCGAAGCCCTCGAGGGCCACGATCAGCTTGTGCAGGTTCACGAAAGAGAGGGACAGGGGCTCGACGTCGTCGTGCACCTCGTAGAGCTTTTCGCCGATCTCGCGGACGTCGGACCAGGTCAGCTTGGCCATCGCTGCCTCCTAGTAGGGCTTGGGGGGGACGTGGACCACCACCGGTCCTTCGACGCGACTCTGGCACGCCAAGCGGCTGTGTAGCGTGACGCCCTCGCACTCGTCCAGCTTGTCCTCTTCGTCGAAGTCCATCTCCGAGAGGTTGTCGTCGGTCTTGTCCTGCACCACGACGTGGCAGGTCGTGCAGGCCGCGAAGCCTCCGCAGGCGTGTTCAAGCTCGATGTCGTTGGTGAGGGCGGTCTCCAGCAGGGACAGGCCCGCGGGCGTCTCCACCTCGTGGACGGCGCCGTCGAACATGCGGAACGTGACTTTGTGCATGGTGGTCATGATGCGCTCAACCCAGCTGGATGTCGGAGGCTCGGGTGCGCGGCTCCGTGCCGATCACCTCCCCCACCGATCTGCCCGCCACCGTGACGGACAGGACTTCGTTCATCAAGGTCTCGGCCACGGTCGCCGTGCTCTCGTTGAGCACCAGCATGGCGGCCTCGATCGGCTCCTTCTCGCCCGAGGCGATGGCCGCCTCCAGCCCGCCGATGGCGGCCTCGATCTGCACGCGCAGGGGCGGCGGCACCAGGTCGGCGCGCTCGGCCATGGCCTTGCGTGAGTAGCGGATCACCGACTCACCCTCCGCCTTCAGGTCGGCGACGATGTGGGCGATCATGTCCTCTTCGGCGTGCTCGATGGACTCGAAGATCATGTCCTCGACCTGCTCGTCCGTGAGCCCGTAGGTGGGCTGCACGTCGATGCTGGCCTCCGTGCCCGACGTCATCTCCTTCGCCGTCACCTTGAGCAGGCCGTCGGCGTCGATGAAGAACTCCACCAGCACCCGGGGCATGCCCGCCTTCATGGGCGGGATGCCGCGCAGCACGAAGCGCCCCAGGGAGCGCAGGTCCGCGGCCATCTCCCGCTCGCCCTGCAGGACGTGGATGGCCACCGCCGTCTGGTCGTCGACGTGGGTGGTGAAGCCCTCCGTCGCGCGCACCGGCACCGGCGTGTTGCGCCACAGCAGCTTGGTGCAGCCGCCGCCGTAGGTCTCGATGCCCAGGGACAGGGGCGTCACGTCCAGCAGCACCGTGTCGCCGGTGCCGTCGCCCGTCAGGATGCTGGCCTGAATGGCGGCGCCCAGGGCAACGACCTCGTCGGGGTTGAGCTCGGTGTGCGGGGGCTTGCCGAAGAAGCGCTCCAGCTCCTGCCGCACCAGGGGGGTCCGGGTGGAGCCGCCGACGCAGACGACGTCGTTGACGTCCTCGGGGTCCAGCCCGGCCTCGTCCAGCACGAACTCCACGCTCGCCAGCGTCTTGTGCACCAGCGGGGCGATGGCGGCCTCGTAGGCGGGGCGGGTGATGGTCTGGTCGATGACGACGTCGCCCAGCTGCATCTGCACCCGGGTGGCGTCCTGGCTGGACAGCGCCTTCTTGGCCGACTCGGCCGCGATCTTGAGGGCCGCGCGGTACTGCGGCTTCTGCTCGACCTGCACGCCCTCGCTGATGAGCTCCACCAGGGCGCGGTCGAAGTCGTCGCCGCCCAGGGCCGTGTTGCCGGTGGTGGCGATCACCTTGAAGACGCCCTCGGTCAGCTTGAGCACGCTGACGTCGAAGGTGCCGCCGCCCAGGTCGTAGACCAGGAAGGTGCCGGCCTTCTTGTGGTTGAGGCCGTAGGCCAGGGCCGCGGCGGTGGGCTCGTTGATGATGCGCAGGACGTCGATGCCGGCCATGCGCCCGGCGTTGCGGGTGGCCTGGCGCTGGCTGTCGTCGAAGTACGCGGGCACGGTGATCACGGCGCGGCGCAGGCGGCCCCCCACGGCGCGCTCGGCCCGCTTCTTGACCTCCGCCAGGATCATCGCCGACAGCTCCTCGGGCACGTACTCCTTGCCGTAGACGCGGATGCTGCACTGCTCGGTGCGGGTGCCGGCGACCACCGTGTAGGGCGCGGCCTTGGCCTCGTCGTACACGTCCTCCAGGGACCGGCCCATGAACCGCTTGATGCTGGTCAGGTGGCCCTCGGGGCTGACCAGGGCCCGCTCCTGGGCCTCGTCGCCCACCACGGCGTGGTGCTGCTCGTCGATGTTGACGACCGACGGCGTGATGCGGCGGCCCTCGCGGTCGGCGATGACCTGCGCGGTGCCCTCGTGCACCCAGGCGCACAGGGAGTTGGTGGTGCCCAGGTCGATGCCGGCCACGATCTCGACCGTCTGGCCCTTTACCTTCAACGGAATCTGCATTCGTTTCCTCCGCCGCCCTACTGGGGGGCCCGGCCGCGAAGCGCGCGGTCTGCGTTCCGCCAATAGCGGCTCCGGTCCACGGCGTCGCGGACATCGGTCAGGCGTGTCGCGTCGCCGGCTTCGATGGCCGACCACGTCGACGTCAACGACTCACGCAGCTCACGCAGGGCCTCACGGACCTGCTGCTTGAGCTCGCGCTTCCGGGGGCCTTCGACCCCCACCTCCAGCTCCTCCTGCAGCTCGAGCTGCTCCAGCAGGAAGGGCGTGGGCAGCTTGCTCGAGGGGACCTCCACCTCCTGCATGTCCAGCAGGGTCTCCGCGCGCAGGAAGGGGTCCGTCACCTTGCCCAGCGCCTCGTTGACGGCGCTCTGGGCCATCAGGGCCTGCTTGTGCAGGCGGGCGCCGCGGTTCTGCCAGCGGTCGGGGTGCAGGCGCTGGGCCAGCAGCAGCTCCCGCTGATCGAACACTGCGGGGTCGATGTCGAAGGAGACCGGCAGCCCGAGCAGGCCGAACGCGCTCATGCCCCGCCGCTCGGGGTAGTCGGTGCCGCATGCGTCGCAGAACAAGGGGAACGCCATGTCGGCGTTGCACTCGTCGCAGCGGTGGGCCTGGGCGGTGGTGCTGTAGGTCGTCATGGTCCGGTGGTGCGGCACAAACAGCACAGCCCGCCGGGGCGGGCTGTGAGTCGGGGGCGGGGACCTGCGCTCAGACGGCGAAGGAGGTGCCGCAGCCGCAGGTGGCCTTTGCCTTGGGGTTGTGGAAGGCGAAGCCGCCGTTGAACTCGTCGGTGTCGAAGTCGAGGATGAGGCCCGCGGTGTACAGGAAGCTCTTCTTGTCCACGATCAGCCGCACGCCGTTGGAGTCGAACACGCGGTCGAACTTTGTGGGCTCGTCGTCGATGGACAGGTTGTACGACAGGCCCGAGCACCCGCCGCCCTGCACCGCGATGCGCAGCCCCGCCTCACCGGCGAGCTGCTTCTCCGAGAAGATGCGCGAGATCTTGTTCGCGGCGTTCTCGGTGATGGAGACGGTGGCGGCCATGGTGGGTCCTACTTGCTTGCTTGCTTGCTCTGGTAGTCCTCGATGGCGGCCTTGATGGCCTCCTCCGCCAGGACCGAGCAGTGGATCTTCACGGGCGGGAGGGCGAGCTCCTCGACGATGTCCGTGTTCTTGATGGCGACGGCCTCCGCGATGGTCATGCCCTTGACCCACTCGGTGGCCAGGGAGCTGCTGGCGATGGCCGAGCCGCAGCCGAAGGTCTTGAACTTCGCGTCCACGATCCGGTCGTTCTCCACCTGGATCTGCAGCTTCATGACGTCGCCGCACTCCGGGGCGCCGACGATGCCGGTGCCGACCTCGTCGCTGGACTTGTCCAACGATCCCATGTTGCGGGGGTTGTCGAAGTGGTCAACGACCTTGTTGCTGTACGCCATGTTTGCCTCCAGCCCGGGGGCTGTTCTCTCGCGGTGATTCTGGACCCATACTGTCCATTATTTTCCGGACCCGCAACGCGCGTCCGTCGGGGCGCTGTCGATCAGTCGTGCTTCCATTCGATCGTCGACATGTCCACGCCCTCCTTGAACATCTCCCACAGGGGGCTCATGTCCCGAAGCTTGTTGGCCGAGCCCATGCACTGCTCGATGGCGTGGTCCACCTCGGCGGCCGTGGTGAAGCGGCCCAGGCTGAAGCGGATGGACGTGTGCACCAGGTCCTCGCCCACGCCCAGGGCGCGCATGACGTGGCTGGGCTCCAGGGTGGCCGACGTGCAGGCCGAGCCGGAGCTGACGGCGATGTCCGGCATCCCCATCATCAGGCTCTCACCTTCGATGAAGTTGAAGCTGACGTTGAGCGCGCCGGGCAGCCGCTGGGTGGGGTGGCCGTTGAGGTAGACCTCGTCCAGCTCCATGAAGGCCTTGTACATGCGGTCGCGCAGGGCGGTCATGCGCACCTTGTCCGCGTCCCGCTCCAGGCGGCACAGCTCCGCGGCCATGCCCATGCCGGCGATGCCGGGGGTGTTGAGGGTGCCGTGGCGCATGCCGCGCTCCTGGCCTCCGCCCAGCATCATGGGCTGCAGGCGCACGCGGGGCCGACGGCGGCGCACGTACAGGGCGCCGATGCCCTTGGGGCCGTAGATCTTGTGGCCGGACATGCTCAGCAGGTCGACGCCGTGCGCGTCGACGTCGATGACCTCCGTGTCCAGGCCCATGCAGGCGTCCAGGTGGAAGATGACGCCCTTCTCCTTGCAGACAGCGCCGATGGCCGCGCTGTCCTGGATGGTCCCGATCTCGTTGTTGCCGAAGATCACGCTGACCAGGGTGGTGTCGTCCCGGATCGCGCCCTTCAAGGCGTCGATGTCGATGAGGCCGGTCTGGTCCACGGGCAGGTAGGTGACCTCCCAGCCCTCGCGCTCCAGGGCGCGGATGGGGTCCATGACCGCCCGGTGCTCCACCGCCGTCGTGACGATGTGCTTGCCCTTCTCGGCGTACATGCGCGCCACGCCGAAGACCGCCAGGTTGCAGGACTCCGTGCCGCCCGACGTGAACAGGACCTCCGCCGCCTTCGCGCCGATGAGGTTCGCGACGCGCTCGCGGCCCAGGTCGATGGCCTCCTCCGCCGCCCAGCCGAAGCCGTGGCTGCGTGAGTTGCTGTTGCCGTACCTCTCCGAGAAGTACGGGAGCATGGCCTCCACGACCCGGGGGTCGGTGCGGGTGCTCGCGTAGTTGTCGAAGTAATAGAGCTGCTGGCCCGTACCCGTCACGGCAAATCCTCTTGTCTTCTCAGGGACTTGCGGCACAAGGCGTCGATGCCCGCCGCAATCATGGACCAATGTAGTCGATGATTCCCGACTGTCAACGCGATCCCCGGGCGATCCCTCCCGGCCCCGTCGCCCGCAGGTCCGGGAGGCGATCAGCCGCCCTCGGTGGCCACCACGATCACCAGGACCGTGTACTGCACCCCGTCGCCGCGGCCCAGGTCGCCGACGGCGTTGCCCACCGCCATCACCTTGGCGCCGCTGGGCAGGTTGAAGGCCGACAGGTCGGGGGTGTCGCCCGGGGGCACCACCAGAGCCGTGGACCCCAGGCCGCCGCCGAGGAGCTTGCCCTGCTTGTGCAGCTTCTTGATCGGCCCGAAGTAGCCGCGGAACGGCATCTTGCCCGACGCGATGCGGCCCGCGACCGCGTCCAGCTCGGCCTCCAGGCCCGTGGCCCGCTTGAGCCCGCCAGCGACGCGTTGGCTCAGCGCGTCGCGTGCGAGGTCGGCGGCCGAGCCGGCGTCGGGGGTGGCCTCCAGGCCCACCAGCAGGATGGTGCCGGACTCCAGGTCGCCGCCCATCGCCAGGCCCACGAGGTCCGGGGAGAGCAGCGTGGCGCGGGAGATGGGGTTCTCCAGGGAGACCCATGCGGCGTCGGCGGCCATGCGCCCCCCCGCGAAGGTCGGGTGCCAGAGGCCGTGCACCTCCCCGGGCAGCGGGTCCACGGACAAGTGGCGGCTGAAGTAGCGGAAGCGGGCCAGATCCTTGCGGGGCGCGCCGGCCACGATGCTGCGCATGCGCTCCCGCGCGTCGACCAGGGTCAGGGCCGGCAGCCCGGCCTCCTGGCGGGTGGCGTTGATGCGGGCGGCCACGTCGTCCTCGAACTGCTCCAGGGAGACGTCCATGTCGTCCTGCACGTCGAAGGGCGCGTCGAAGGCGGTGGGTGGGTCGACGCCGACGTAGAGGGAGAAGAAGAAGGGGCTGTCGGGCATGCGCCGCTTCTTCTGGGCCGCCATGGCCACCCGGTAGACGCCCGGCTCGGCCGGCAGGGGCACGTCGATGTCGAACCGGCCGTCGGCGCCGACGATGGGGAAGTCCCGCACCTCCACGCCGCCGAAGGAGACCCACAGCTGGTACGAGGACGCCTTGCTCAGGGGCAGGCCCGGGATCGACGCCCGCTGGCCCACCTCCCAACGGCGCGGGAAGGGCTCGAACTCCACCTCCCCCTGCAGCATCCACAGCGTGCCCGTCGTCGTCCGGCGCTCCTCGTCCCGGTCGATGTGCAAGGCGATCGCGCGCACCGAGGGGTCCTTGAGGTCGTCCTTGATCAGGGCGGAGACGAAGGCCGCGATCTCCGCGGGGTCGTCCTTGCCGGTCATGAAGCGGCCGGCCTCCGTCGGCACGTCAGCCAGGCCCACGTGCTCGGCCACGAACATCTGCTGCAGCGCCATGGGTCGCCCCGAGCGCATCAGCTGGTCCATGATCCCCCCGAAGCGGCGCAGGGCGTCGGGGGCGACCAGGCGATCGTAGTCCTTGCCGAACAGCTCCTGCTCCACCGCCGCGGTCAGGGGATCGCCCGCGCCGCTGCGGGTCCGCGCGTCGTAGACAGTGGCCGGGGGCCCGATCTGCTCCGCGGTCAGCAGCGCTTCCGCTTGGGCGGGGAGTAAGGCCTCCGAGGGGAAGACCTCATCCAAGGAGGCGGGCGGCTCCACGGCGAAGGCCACAGCGGGGCCGAGGACGAGGAGGAGGCAGAAGATGGCGGCACGAATCATGAGTTCCCCCGGGCGATCGTCGCTCAATCAGGCCGCCTCCGCACGTCGGTGGGCCCTGTTCCTGGCGCTCGCGGCCCCGTCGGTGGGCGCGGCCTCCACCGGAGCGTCGGACCTCCAGGTTCTTACCAGCGCCTCGGGGGTGGGCGTCGTGCTGGACCCGCAGCCGGGCTCGGGCGTGCTGAGCGCCGCGATGGTGGTGGCCGTGGGCGGGGCCCAGGAGCCGGACCACCTGCTCGGAGGCGCGCACCTGCTGGAGCACGCGGTCTTCTACCGACGAGACACCCCCGCCGGCCCCACCCTGATCGACGCCCTGGAGGCGCGGGGCTGCCGCCTGGGCGCCTGGACCTGGCCCGAGCACACCGAGTACGAGTTTGTCTGCCCGGGCGATGCCCCCGACGTCGGCCCCCTCCTGGTCACCGCCCTGGACGGCATCCGGCGCGAGCCCCTGGCCCGTGTCGCCCCGGCCGAGCTCGCCCTGGAGCGGGGGGTGGTCGCCGCGGAGCTCAACGAGGAGCACGGCGGGGACCATCGCCGCCTGCAGCGGGCCCTGGCCGTGGCGCTGCACCGCAGCACGCACCCCTTGGTGGCTTGGGCGGAGCGGCGACCCGCCGACGTCGATGCGATCGAGCTGGAGCCCCTGGCCGCCTGGGGCGCGGAGGCCTACCCCGCCGCCCGCGCGACGATCGCCCTGAGCGGGGACTGGGACCTGGGGGAGGCGAGGGAGTCCATCGAGGGGGCCTTCGGCGCGCTGCAGCAGGCCCCGCCCGTCCCCGCGCCCCCCGAGGAGCGACCGCCGTCGGCGCGGATCCAGCTGGCGGCGGACGAGCTCCAGACCGCGACGGCCGTGCCCCGCTTGCACCTGGGCTGGGCGCTGCCGCCGAGCCTGACCCGCTTCGAGGGCCGGCTGCTGGCGGAGGCCATGGACCGGTCGATGTGGGCGATGGTCGGCGGCGAGGGGGCGATCCTGGCCACCACCTGCAGCCAGCGCCGCACCGGACTGGAGGCGTCGATTCTGTGCTCCCTGCCCATGGAGGCCAGCCAGGCCCGGGCCCTGGTCCCGGCGATCCAGAACCGCCTGGCGCTGTCGCTGCCCAAGACGCTCGACCGGGAGCTCAGCCTGTCCCTCAAGGCGCTGCGTGGCCCCGATGGCCCCGCCCGGGCCCTCTCCCGCGACCCTGGCTGGGGCGATGGCAGCAGCCGGGCCCTGGGGCTGGCGACCCGGGCGCAGCGCGGCTGGTCGGGATCGGGGGAGCCGCTGTTGGGCCCCGGCGCCGCCCGCCGCGCGAAGGCGCTGTCCGAGGTGGCCCGCGCCTGGCTCGGCGCCCCCCAGGCTCGCTCCCTGCTCGTCACCGCCGGCGGGCCGGGATCGCCCCCCCGCCCGACCCTGGAGGCCTCCCTTGAGTCGGCCGCGGCGTCGCCCACCCCCCTGTGGAGTCCGCGGGAGGACGCCCTGCCTGCGGCCAGCCGGCGGGTGCAGGACCGGCTGCGCGTGGTGGCGGTGCAGCGGGAGGGTGCGCTGGTGGGCGTGTCGCTGCGCTACCCCACGGACTGGGCCCTGGGCGGGCTCGCCGACTTCCTTGACGCGTTCATGCCGGCCCAGAAGCCCATCGGCCAGCACGTCGGCGTCGCCGGCCTGACCGAGCGCACCGACGACGCCCTCATCCACCGCGCCTTCGCGCTGCCCCAGGACCTGGGAAAGGCCCTGGACGCCGTGGCGTCGCAGGTGACGGCGCGGGGGACGGCCGCCGGCTCCGTGGAGCAGTGGCTGGGTCGGCGGGCGGCGACGGCGCGGGCGTCGATGGCCAGCCCGCGGTTCCGGGCCTCGGCGCTGCTGCACGGTTGGGTGCCCGTGGAGGGGGTGGACCCCATGGACGGGATCCTGGAGGACCTGGACCGCTACCGGGACGAGAGCGGGGGCTCCCTGGTGGCCGAGTACCTCCTGCTGCACGAGGCCCGGCGCGCCGACGTGCTCATCGTCGGCCCCGAGCCGCCCGAGGCGATGCTGGACGAGGCGGAGAAGCGCCTGCGCCGGCTGGCCGGGGTGGGCCTGTTCGACCTGCTGGCCGAGGGGCAGGAGGAGCCCGCGACGGTGGACGGCGCCGAGGAGGCC
>CALCXL010000583.1 GCA_937907595.1 uncultured Pseudomonadota bacterium | reverse complement strand
GACGCAGCGGACGACGACGACGCAGCCGACGACGACGACGTGGTGAACGACGACGACGCAGCCGACGACGACGACGTGGTGAACGACGACGACGCAGCGGACGACGACGACGCGGCGAACGACGACGACGCAGCCGACGACGACGACGTGGTGGACGACGACGACGCGGCGAACGACGACGATGCAGCCGACGACGACGACGTGGTGAACGACGACGACGTGGTGAACGACGACGACGCAGCCGACGACGACGACGCGGCCGGCGAGGGCTGCGATTGCGCGGCGTCGCAGGCCGGGGCGCGGTCGATGGGCTGGTGGTGGCTGGTGCCGGTGTGGGGGCTGCTCCGACGGCGCCGCTGATCGTCCTCAGAACCCCCGCGATCGCAGCAGCCCGTCGACCTCCTCGGCCAGGGCGGCGGCGGCGGTGAGGCCCGGGCTCTCGATGCCCGCCAGCGTGACCCAGCCCGGCCGGCCTTCGGCCGACTCCTCCCGCAGCACGAAGTCGCGAAAGGCGCCGGCCGCCGGCACCAGCTTGGCGCGCACCCCGCTCTGATCGGGGCGCAGGTCGTCGCGCTCCAGCCAGGGCATGAGGCGTCGCCCGGCTTGCCAGAAGGCGTCGCGGTGCTGGTCGGTGACCTCCAGGTCGAAGGGCGGGCCCTGCACCCACTCCCAGTCGGGGCCCAGGCGCATGCCGCCGCCCACGTCCAGGCAGAGGTGCACGCCCAGCCCGCCGCCCGAGGCGCTGCCCACCGGGTAGAGCAGCGTGCCGATCCGTCCGCGGTGGCGCTCGCTGATGGAGAACCAGGAGCCCCTGCAGGGGTGCTGCCGGATGCCCAGCCGGTCCAGGTCCAGGCCCGCCATCGCCGACAGCCGGTCCTGCCCCAAGCCCGCGGCGTTGACCACCACACGCGCGCTCACCGCGGCGTCTTCGGCCCCGCAGCGGACGGTCAGGCGGTGTCCATCGCCCTGGTCCACGCCCACCACCTCGCTGCGGAAGAGGATGTCGGCGCCGCGGGCCCGGGCCTCGGCCTCGAAGGAGGCGGCGTAGGCGTGGGAGTCCACGACGCCGGTGGTGGGGGACCACAAGGCGGCGAGGCCGGGCACGTCGGGCCAGCGGCGGCGGAGGTCGGCCGCGTCCAGCCGCTCCACCGGCACGCAGTTGGCGGCGGCGCGCTCGGCCAGGTGCTGCATGCGCGGGAGCTCGGAGGCCTCCAGGGCCACGATCAGCTTGCCGACGGTCGGCGCCGCGATGCCGCGCTCCTCGCAGCGCCGGTAGAGCAGCTCCTTGCCGCGCACGCAGGTCCGCGCCTTGAGGGAGCCTGGCGGGTAGTAGATGCCGGCGTGCACGACCTCGGAGCTGCGGGACGACGTCTCCCGGCAGATGCCGTCGTGGCGCTCCACCAGCAGCAGCCGACCCCGTCGCGCCAGGCCGGCGGCCACGGCCAGGCCCACCACGCCCGCGCCCACCACCACGAAGTCGTAATCGGTCATCGGAGGCACGGTGGCGGTCGCCTGCGGTGGCGTCAACGCCGGCCCAGGGGCCCTACTTGAGCAGGGCCTCCTCTTGGCGCTCGGCCTCCTCGCGGGCCTGGACCTGCTCGGGGTTGGTGGCCTCGGCGCGTCGCCGGATCCCCTCCACCAGGCCGATCATCAGCAGGATGAGGATGCCCAGGATGATGCCGCGGGCCACGGGGCTGGAGGACCAGACCGTCTGCTGGTCCCACAGGCGGGGCAGGCTGCGCGCCACCGTCGTCGCCCCCCGTCGGGAGCGCGCGCCGTTGCGACGTCGCCGGCGCTTGCGCGGGGCGGGCGGCGGGGTGGGCTGGGCCGGGGGCAGGCCGGGCAGGGTTCCGGGCAGGGGACCGCCCAGGGGCATGGGGCCGGTGGCGGTCATGGCGCTGACGATGGCCGCGCGCACCACGGAGTTGTCGTCCAGGGCCTCGGACGGAGTGACCCAGGCCGGTCCGCCCGGCGCCTCACCGGGCACCGACGTCGGGGCCTCCAACGATCGCGCCTGGCTGGACGGGGCGGGCACGTCGGCCACGCTGGCGGCGGTGGGCGTCTCCCCGCCGAAGGGGTGCGTCTTGTCGTCCTCGTCCTGGCGGGGCTGCACGCGGGCGGTGGCGAGGGGGGTCGGGGTGCCGGGGTCGGTGCTGCGCGCCTCCCGCTCCTCGGAGCCGGTGTCCACCACGCGGTCCAGCATCGGCGCGTCGCGCATCACCGCGGGCATGGCCGCGGACAGCAGGCCCATGGCGCCCGGCGACAGCTCGGGGGGCACGGGATCCTCCGCGCGCCGGAAGGCCGTGGATTTGGGCACGAAGGCAGGGGAGTAGGGCACGGTGCGCCCGGGCTTCACGCGGCGTCGCCCGTCGGGCCCCTCCTCGATGCTGTCGGCCTCCGGCTCGGTGCGGGCGAGCTCGATGTTGCTGGGGTCCTCGTCCAGGAACCAGTCGCCCGCGACCTCCTGCAGGTCCTCGGAGGACAGGGCGCCGGTGTCCTGCTCCACCCCGGGCGAGACCGGGTTGTGGAAGTGGCCCGTCCACACGTCCAGCGAGTCGTCGGCCCGGGAGTCCAGGGCGCGGTTGTCCTCGTCGTCGAGGATCGGCGCCTCCAGGTCCGACACGTCGAAGCGGCGGGCGGGCACGGAGCCGTCGGTCTCCGCCCAGGCCCGGGCCACGGCGACGGCCATGCCGGCCTCGTCGGAGCCCTGGGTGTTGGACAGGTCCATGGGCCCCGCCGGCGCGAAGCCGGGGGAGGGGGAGGTCTCTTCGAAGGCTGAGGCGGGCGGCGAGGCGGGCTCGGCGTCCTCCGCGCCGTCCATCGCCGAGCGCTCGGTGTCCTGGGGGGGCAGACCGGGGCGGTCCACGCCGCCGGGAGCGCTGGACACGGTGCCCGAGGGGTAGGCCGGGGCGCTGGCCAGGGTGCCGCCGCCGGAGGCGACGGTCTCGACGGGCGGGCTCACCGCGGGCACGGCGTCCTCGGTGTCCTCCGAGATGTCCCAGTCCGAGGGGGGCAGGGGGAGGTCGGTGCCGGTCTCGTCCGAGCGCAGGGTGTCGTGCTGGGGCTCGGCGCCGGCCTTGCGGTGCGGCAGCAGGTCGACGGGGGTGCCCTCGGGCTCGGTGCCGTCCTGGTCGCGCAGATCGTTGCCGGCGCCGCGGATCAGCGCCTCCAGGGCCTCGGCTGCGTAGGGCCCGCGCGGGTGCCGCAGGGCGGCCGCTGCGGCCAGGGCGTCGCTGAAGCGGTGGGCGGGGTTCGGGGCAAGGAGC
Organism: uncultured Pseudomonadota bacterium; assembly: GCA_937907595.1. Classification (GTDB taxonomy): domain Bacteria; phylum Myxococcota_A; class UBA796; order UBA9615; family UBA9615; genus CALCXL01. Next base: position 9,773 of record CALCXL010000583.1, on the reverse strand, counting down.
CGCAGGAGCGGGGGGGTCAGGGGCCCGCGCAGGCTCAGCCGCCGCAGCATGCGCTCCACCGCTGCGGCGCGCTCGTGCACCGAAGACTCGCGCGGCACCTGGGAGGTCAGGCTGCGCCCCGTCGCCAGCTGCAGCAGGAGCAGGCCCACGGCGTACTGATCGCCGAGCGCCGGCAGGTCCAACGCCTTCTCGTCCGCCCGGGTGGGCATCCGGGCGTTCCAGTCGCTGTGCAGCGGCGTGGAGCCCGTCGCCGTCGGCAGGCCGAAGCCGATGAGCCGGAGGCTGCCGTCGGGGCTGAACAGCACCGTCTTGACGCTGACGTGGCCGTGGGCGGTGGGCGTGTCCTCGGCGTGGGGCAGCGTGTGCAGGTCGTGCAGCGCCTCCAGCAGGCGGGCGCCCAACTCCAGCAGCACGTCGGCCTGGAAGGCGATGCCGAGGGAGTCCGAGGACTTGAGCAGCACGTCCAGGGAGACGGCGTCGACCGCCTCGAGCACCAGGGCAAGCTCGTCGTCGGTGGCCAGGATCTCCTCGACCCGCACCAGCAGGGGGTGGCGCACGGCCTGGGCCCGGCGGGCGGCGCGGACCACGCGCTCCTGCACGCCCGGCAGCTGCGCCAGCTTGCGATCGATGGGCAGGAGCAGGGACGGCCCGGCCAGGTAGGGCGGGGCCTCCCGCTGCGCGTACCAGAGGCCGGGCAGGCCCAGGTGGTCGACCTCGCGCAGGAGCTCGTAGGGTCCGATTCGGCGTACGTCGCCCTTGCCGGCGCCCGGTCGGACCACCTGCAGGTGCTGTCGAACCGTCGATGTCCTGCTCACGTCGGGATCGCCTCCGTCCTGCATCCAGCCTTGCGCCCCGCTCTCATTGTCGGCGGTCTGTGGCCAGAATTGAAGGAGATCGATCCTTTTGGGATCGGACGCGGGCCCGGCGGATCGCTCATCAGGGGCCTCCCGTCCGCTGTGTCTCGGGGGTGTTCGAGGCTCCCCGGGCTCCCCTCGACCCCGCCCTCAGCAGCCCTCGACCACCGGGTACTCCACCGTGATCACGGCGTCGTCGGGCAGGGTCGACGCGTCCAGCAGCACCCGCGCAGGCTCGGCGGCGTAGCTCCAGTCGGACCAGGGGAGGGCGTCGACCTGCACCGCGATCCCTTCGGGCCAGGGGACCTCGCTCAGGAGCAGCTCGTCGGCGGGCGCGAACGTGTCGGCGACGGTGCGATCGAAGGCCGCGAAGCCCTGCAGGAAGGGGCCGGGGTCGTTGGCGTAGGCCGGCTCCGTGGTGGGCAGGACGCGGTCGATGGCCGTGCCCGGGCTCTCCCGCTGGAAGCCCAGGACCACCTCCGCGGTCGCGCCGGGGTCCAACGTGGCGGGGAGCTCCGGGGCCGAGACGATGAAGAAGTCGCTGTCCACGTCCTCCATGTCCAGCGCGGTGACCGTGGTGGGCAGGCTGCCGGCGCTGCGCAGGACCAGGGTGACCTCCTGGGGGCAGCCGGGCTCGGTGGAGTCGGGCAACAGGGAGCTCCGGGACCAATCCAGTTGCGCCGCCAGACCCTGGGCCCGCACCGCCAGCGTCGGCGGCTCCAGCACCTGGGGCTGGGTGCGCAGGGAGAGGAAGCCGGCCACGATCTCGGGGCGGGTGGGGCTGTACTGCAGCGGGAGCTCGACCTCGTCGCCGGGCTCCAGCCACAGCGGCAGCTCCTCCAGGAACCCGAAGCCGCTGCTGGGCCCCGTGAGGCCCGCCACCGCCATGTTGCCGCTGCCCACGTTGCTCACCCGAGTGGTGAGGGTGGTCGCCTCCGTCTGGGTGACCGCTCCGAACTCCAGGGGCTCGCCGTCGTCGGCCCACCACGCCAACTCGAAGGACAGCGCCGGCGGCGGGGTCGGGGACCCGCCCGGCCCGCCTGGGGGCCAGCAGCCCGCGAGGCCGAGCGTCAGCAGCAGGGCGAGCGCGATGAGGTGGTGGCTGCGCGCAGTCATCGCGCCCATGGTGCCCGAATTCGCGGGTGGCGCGCCGGGCGATGCTCCTCCCCGGATCCGGGGGGACCCGGAAAGCGCGGGCGGCTGCGGCGGCCCCCACCATCGGCCCGGTACGATGGAGGCGTGGCGTCCCTTCGATCCGACGACAACCTGGGCGAGGGCCTGTCCCTGGGCCCCTACGACCTGCAGGCCCCGGTGGGCAGCGGGGGCATGGGGCGGGTCTGGGCGGCGCGCCACCGGCCCTCGGGCAGCCGGGTGGCGATCAAGGTGCTGACGTCGGTGGCGGCCACCAACCAGGGGCTGCTGCGCGCGTTCCGCTCGGAGATCCGCGCCTGCGCGGGCCTGAACCACCCCTCCATCGTCAAGATCCTGGACCGCGGGGAGGTGCCGCGCAGCCTGGAGGAGGCCACCGACGGCCAGATCCGCGCCGGCACCCCCTTCTTCGCCATGGAGTACGTGGCCGGCGGCTCCCTGGGGCCCTGGTGCGGTCAGCTGAGCTGGACGGAGATCCGGTCGGTGCTGCTGGGCCTGCTGGACGCGCTCGCCCACGCGCACTCGCGCGGGCTGATCCACCGCGACATCAAGCCGGAGAACGTGCTCCTGGGCGCCGACCGCACGGAGGTCAAGCTCACCGACTTCGGCCTGGTGCACGCCGTGGAGCGCGCCACGCCCGGCACCCGCGACCGCGGTCTGGCCGGCACCCCGCGCTACATGGCCCCCGAGCAGTGCGTGGGGCGATGGCGGGACTACGGCCCCTGGACCGACTTCTACGCCCTGGGCGGGCTGGCCTACGCCCTGGCCACGGGCCAGGCGCCCTTCGCGCGCATCACCGGCCAGTACGAGCTGGTGATGGCCCACCGCGAGTCGCCTCCTCCTCCGCTCCAGCCCCGGATGCCGGTGCCCGAGGACTTCGAGCCCTGGCTGCAGGTGATGCTCGCCAAGGACCCGCGCGATCGCTACCAGCGCGCATCGGAGGCCGCCGCTGCCCTGCATCGGTTGGCGGACGCGCCGACGCTGCACGCGCTCTCCCCGACCGATCGGGACGAGGACGCGGTGCTGACCGACCCCAGCCAGAGCGCCGGGATCAGCATCCTCCTCACCAACCCCAGCGTGCGCCTGGGGCCGGTCTTCGACGAGAGCACCCTGGGCCCGGGCGCCACCCCGTTGCCGTCGGACCCCGACGACGGCGCGCAGACCGAAGGCTCCCTGCCCCACGTGCCGCCCCAGTGGAGCCCCGGCAGCTCGCTGCTGGCGGAGGCCCCCGACCGCGCGGTGGGCACGGGCCTCGGCCTGTTCTGGTTGCGCTCCTTGGCGTTCGTGGGCCGGGAGCAGGAGCGGGACGCCCTCTGGTCGGCCCTGCGGCGGGTGCAGGAGCAGCGGCGGCCGGAGGTCATCCTGCTGTCCGGGGCGGCGGGCGTCGGCAAGAGCCGGCTGGCCCAGTGGCTCTGCGAGCGCGCGCACGAGATCGCGGGCGCCGACTTCGTCAAGGCCACGCACAGCCCCGGCGCCGCCGACGCCTCCAGCCTGGGCACCATGCTCGCGCGCCACTTCCGCACCCGCGGGCTGCGCTGGAACGAGGTCCGGGTCCGCATGGGCGAGCTCCTGCGCCCCCTGGGCGTGATGGAGTCCGAGGAGTGGGACGCGGTGGCCGAGCTGGTCCACCCCACGTCGGACACGAGCGAGGTGCAGGAGACGTTGGGCGTTCGCTTCGACAGCAAGCGGGAGATGCTGGTCCTGATCCGGCGCACCCTGGAGCGCCTGGCGCGGCGCCGCCCCCTGGTCGTCTGGCTGGACGACGCGCAGCACGGGCTGGAGAGCCTGCTGTTCGCGCGGCTCTTCGCCGAGGGCGCGTCCGCGGCGAAGAGCCCCATCCTGGTGCTGGCGACGGTGAACGACGTCGACGTGGGCGAGGCCCAGGCCGAGCAGCTGCAGCAGCTCCGCCGCCGGCCCGGCGTGGCGGAGATGGCCCTGGGCCCCCTGCCCCCCGAGCAGCACCAGATCCTGGTGCGCCAGCTGTTGCCCATGGACGGCGAGCTGGCCCTGCGCGTGGAGGAGCGCACGGCGGGCAACCCGATGTTCGCCATGCAGCTGGTGGGCAGCTGGGTGGACCAGGGCCTGCTGGAGCTGGGCGAGCGCGGCTTCCACCTGGCCCGCGCGGTGGCCGGGGCGCTGCCCGACGACCTGATGTCCGTCTGGACGGGTCGAATTCACGCCTTCCTGGCCGGGCCGTTCCGGTCGGTGCACGACGCGCCGGCCCTGGAGCTGGCCGCGGTCCTGGGGCCGGGGCTGCGCGACTCGGAGTTCTGGGGGGTCTGCGACCTGGCCGGCCTGACGCCCAAGCTGGAGCTGCTGGACGATCTGCTGGACGACGGCCTGGCGCGGAGCAGCCGTGAGGGCCTGTCCGAGGGCTTCGACTTCGTGCACGCCATGCTGCGGGAGTGCCTGCTCGAGCAGGCGCGGGCGGCGGGGCGGCTGCGCGGCCACCACCTGGCCTGCGCGCGCTTCCTGGGCTTCGAGGGAGGCCCGGGCCGCACCGAGCGCATGGCGAGGCACCTGCTGGAGGCGGGGCGGGTGCAGGAGGCGCTGGGGCCCCTCTTCTCGGGCACCTGGGAGCTGCTGCGCGCGGGCGAGGTGCGGCGGGCTGGCTCGCTCCTGGCCGATCTCAACCGCGCCCTGGACACCCTGGAGTTCGGTCCCGAAGACCCCCGGCGGGGTCAGGCCCTGCTCCTGGAGGTGCGCCTGGCCGCCCGGGCCGGGGAGACCGCGCGCTTCGACGAGGCCGCCGGCCGCGCCATCGCCCTGGCCACGCAGCACGACTGGGACGACATCACCGTCTACCTGACCTACGAGGTCGCCCGCCGACAGCGCCAGCTCGGGCGGTTGGACGAGGCGGCCCGGGGCCTGGCGTCGGCGCTGGGCTGGGCCACCGAGCGCAAGCAGCGGGACCTCATGGCCCAGTGCCTGGCCGAGCAGGCTGAGTTGGCGCTGGAGCGAGGCGACGCGGCGACGGCGCGCGGGCTGCTGCAGCGCTGCCTGGGGGTCTACGACAAGCAGGGGGAGGGGCTGCTGGCGGGGCAGGCGCTGCTGCGGCTGTTGGAGATCGCGGCGCGGCTGGGCGAGCCCCGGGAGGCCGACGAGTACCTGGAGCTGGCCGCCGACCTCTTCAACCGCTGGGGGTCGAGGGTGGGGGCCGCCGACGTGGCGCGGGGCCGCGCGCGCTCCGAGCGGGTGCGCGGTCGCCTCGATCGGGCCCTGGAGCACCAGCGCAACGCCGCCTCCCGCTACCGCAGCCTGGGCGCGCCGGCCCTGGCCGAAGCCCTGGTGGAGCTGGGCGAGCTGCACCTCCAGCAGGGTCAGGCCGACGAGGCCACCGCGGCGATCAAGGCCGCCATCCAGCACCTGGACGGCCAGGCTGGCGACCTGCACGACCGCGCGCACCAGCTGCTGCACGTCGCCCAGCACCCGGACCGCTGAGGGGGTCGGCGGTCGCTGGTCGCAGCGCCGGAATGCGTCGACGTCGCCATCGCCCCCCGCAGATCAGGCGCCGCCCGGCCCCCAGGTGCCGTCTTCCCACCAGCGGAACATCAGCAGGGTCCACAGGGGCTTGCGGCGGTCCAGCCGACCTTCCAGGTGCTCGTGGATCATGCGGTCGACGACGCGCTGGTCGAACCACCCGGTCTTGCTGGCCCCGCCGTCGCCCAGGGTGTCCAGCAGCAGGTCCCGCCAGGGCCCGCGCAGCCAGTCGGCGACGGGGATGCCGAAGCCCTTCTTGGGGCGGCCGGTGATCCCGCGGGGCAGGCGCGGCGCCATCGCCTTCTTGAGCAGGTACTTCGACGTCCGTCCCCGCTGCTTGAGGCCCCAGGGCACCCGCGCGGCCAGCTCCACCAGCCGGTGGTCCAGGAAGGGCACGCGCACCTCCAGGGAGTTGGCCATGGAGGCGCGGTCCACCTTCACCAGGATGTCGTCGCCCATGTAGGTGCGGGCGTCCAGCCAGGTCAGGGCCTCCATGGGGGTGGCGCCGGCGGCCTCGGCCTCGTCGTAGTGGCCCTGCAGCTCCGACCAGATCCCCTCGACGTCGACGGTCAGCACCTGCCGCATCTCCTCCTCCAGGAACGAGCCCAGGAAGCTGAGGTGCCGCTGCACCGGGGGCCGGGGGGCGCCCGCGAGCATGCGGCGGATCTTGTAGTCCAGGGAGACGTTGCCGTAGTCGCTGGGCAGGAAGCTGGACAGGGCGTGCAGGCGCGGGAGCAGGCGACCCATGCCCGGTACCGAGTTCAGCCCGCCGGCCAGGGTGTGCGCGAAGTAGGTGGGGTAGCCGGCGAAGAGCTCGTCGGCCCCGTCGCCGCTGAGCACCACCGTGACGCCCTCCTCCTTCACCATCTTGGACAGGAACCACATGGGCAGCACCGACGCGTCGGCCAGGGGCTCGTCCAGGAAGTCGCGGGCGGCCATGAGCGCGTCGGTGAAGTCGCCCCGGGAGAAGACGCGGGAGCTGTGGCGGCTGCCGATGTGCTGGGCCACGGCGCGGCTGTGGGCCGACTCGTCGAACGACTCCTCCTCGAACTCGATGGAGAAGGTGCGCAGGTCCGGCACCAGCTCGGCCATCAACGCCGACGTGCTGGAGCTGTCCACGCCGCCGCTGAGCAGGGCGCCGATGGGGACCTCGGAGACCAGCCGGGCCCGCACGGCCTCCCGCAGGGCGTGGGCGACGTGGGGCAGCCAGGCGGACTCGGAGTCGTCGCCGGCCCGGGGCAGGGTGATGTTGGTGTGCTCCCAGTCGTCGCGCGATCGGGTCCAGCGCAGGCTCCAGTAGCAGCGCTCCTCGTCGACGCCCTCGCCCAGGCGCAGGTAGTGGCCGGGGCGCAGCTTGCGCACCCCCTGGTAGATGGAGCGCGGCGACGGCACGTACTCGAAGACCAGGTAGCGGGCCAGGGAGGCGGGGTCGACCTCGCGGCGCGCGCGCGGGTGCAGGACGACGGACTTGAGCTCGCTGCCGAACACCCAGGTGCCGTCGAAGGAGCCGACGTACAGCGGTTTGATGCCCATGCGGTCCCGGGCCAGGAACAGCTCGCGGCTGCGCCCGTCCCAGATCGCGAACGCGAACATCCCGTTGAGCCGCCGCAGCAGGCCCTCCATGCCCCACTCCTCGTAGCCGTGGGGCAGGACCTCGGTGTCCCCGTCGGTCAGGAAGCGGTGGCCCCGGTCCTGCAACTCCCTCCGCACCTCCCGGTAGTTGTAGATCTCCCCGTTGAAGACGCAGACGGTCTGGCCCGAGGGGCCGCGCTGGGGCTGGTGGGAGCCCGCCACGTCGATGATCGACAGCCGCCGCATGGCCAGGCCGACGCCGTCGCCCGTCCAGAAGCCGTCCTCGTCGGGGCCCCGGTGGGTGATCGCGTCGTTCATGCGCTGCAGGGCGGCGCGCTCGTCGGGTTGGATGGGGCCGGGGTCGCCGGGCCGGACGAAGCCGGTGATGCCGCACATGGGCGATCAGGCCTCTGCGGCGGGGCCGGTCGGGTCGGGCGCGGCGACGGGGTAGGTGCCCGTGTCCTCCTGGATGTCGCCCTCGTCGATCTGGGACTTGCCGATCAGCGGGGTCCGGGCCGCGGTGCCCCGCACCTGCCGAACGCGGTAGGGCGCCTTCTTCTGGATCTCGAAGTTCATGCGAATCAGGACCTCGGCCAGCAGGCCGAAGAAGAAGCTGTTGACCCCCAGCATCACGAACATCGCCGACAGGTTCATCATCGGGTTCTTGTGGATGAACGTGCCGTCCACGTACTTCATCACCACCGCCATCACCGCGGCCAGCCCGCCCAGCGCGATCGCGCCGAAGCCGTAGTACCCGAAGAAATACAGGGGGTTGGTGTAGAAATCGCGCAGGAAGATGGTGGTGGTCAGGTCCAGCACCACCCGGAACGTGCGCGACAGCCCGTACTTGCTGCTGCCCTTCATGCGGGCGCGGTGGTTGACCGGCACCTCCAGCATGCGCGCGCCGGCCCAGGTGACGTAGATGGGGATGAAGCGGTGCATCTGGCCGTAGAGGGGGATGTCCTCCACGTACTCGCGGCGGTAGGCCTTGAGCGTGCAGCCGTAGTCGTGCAGGCGGACGCCGGACGCGCGCCCGATGATCCAGTTGGCGATCTTGGACGGCAGCTTGCGCACGATGAAGCTGTCTTCGCGCCGCTTGCGCCAGCCGCAGACCAGGTCGTGGTCCTCCAGGTGCCCCAGCATCATGGGGATGTCCGCCGGGTCGTTCTGCAGGTCGGCGTCCATGGAGACGATGATGTCGTGCTCGGCGTGGTGGATGCCCGCCGCCATCGCCGCCGTCTGGCCGTAGTTGTGGATGAAGTGGATGATCTTGAAGCGGGGATCGTCCCGGTGGATGGCGTCCAGCAGCTGCGTGGAGCCGTCCAGGCTGCCGTCGTTGACCAGCAGGCACTCAAAGGGCACGCCCGCGGAGTCCAGGGCGCCGGCCACCGCGGCCTGGAGATCCCGAAGGCTCTCGACCTCGTTGTAGACCGGAATCACCAGGGAAATCGGCTCGTAGGCCGGGGCGACGGGGGGGGTGGTGTCCATGAGCGCGGCGATTGTACCCGGCGGGAGGGCCCGGCCGCCCGATCGCGTTGGAGGGGGCGCGGCCTGGGGCGGTGGCGCGGGTGTTCCAGGTCGTGCCCGGGGGGTAGCGTGGCCGCGGCACTGGACCCCCAACAGAGGACGCCACGATGGCTGAAGCGATCATCCACACCGAGGGCCTGATCAAGGACTACGGGCGCTTCCGCGCGCTGTCCGGCGTGGACCTGTCCATCGAACGGGGGGAGGTCTTCGGCTTCCTGGGGCCCAACGGCTCGGGCAAGTCCACCACCATCCGGGTGCTGCTGAACCTGCTGAAGCCCACCGCCGGGGTGGCCCGGGTCTTCGGCCAGATCCCCTCGGAGGCGGGCGGCGCGCTGCGGTCGCGCATCGGCTACCTGCCCGGCGAGCTGGCCATGGCCGGCCGGCGCACCGCGGGGGACCTGCTGGGGTACTTCGCCCACCTGCGCGGCGGGGCCGGTCGGGACCGCATCGAGCCCCTGGCCGAGCGCTTCGGCCTCCAGCTGGACAAGCCGATCCGGGGGCTGTCGAAGGGCAACAAGCAGAAGGTGGGCGTGGTGCAGGCCTTCATGCACAGCCCCGAGCTGCTGATCCTGGACGAGCCCACGTCGGGCCTGGACCCCCTGCTGCAGCGCGAGTTCCTGGACCTGGTCAAGGAGGCGCGGGACGGCGGAGCGACGGTCTTCATGTCGTCGCACGTGCTGCGGGAGGTGGAGGCGGTGGCCGATCGGGTCGCGATCATCCGCGCGGGCAAGGTCGTCGACGTCGACCACATCAGCGTCATGCGCCACAACGCGGGGCAGGCGGTGGAGCTGCAGTTCGAGGGGCCGGTGGCCGTGGAGGACTTCGTCGGGCTGCCGGGGGTGCACGACGTGACGGTGGAGGGGTCGACGATGAGCTGCCTGCTGCGCGGCGAGCCCGATGCCCTGCTGAAGGCCGCGGCGCGCCACCGGGTGCTGCGCTGGCGGGCGGAGGACCGGGAGATCGACGCGCTGTTCCTGGACCTGTACCGCGAAGACGGCGCCGCGCCTCAGAAGGGAGGGAGCTGAGCATGCGCTTTCCGATCCTCGTCGACGTCCTCGTCGGACACCTCCGCGGCGCCATGATCTGGGGCCTGGCCCTGGCTTCGGTGTCGGCCATGTACATCGCTTTCTGGCCGCTGATGGACAGCGAGCAGATGATGGGGCTGATCGAGACCATGCCCGAGGCCCTGAA
>CALCXL010000582.1 GCA_937907595.1 uncultured Pseudomonadota bacterium | reverse complement strand
CCTCCGTACAGCAGGCCCTGCACCGCCATGCGGCCGCCCCCCCCAGCCACCGCGCAGCGTGCGCCCAGCCGGGCCGCGAACGCGTCGTCGGCGGTGGTCCAGCTCATGTGGGGGTCGGCGCCCTGGCGCATCCAGAAGCCGGCCGCCCGTTGGGCCAGGGCCCAGGGCAGGACGCCGCGCAAGGTGCCGGGCACCACCCGCCGGGCCGCGGCGCCGACCGCCCGGGGGCAGCGCCAGCCGTGCTCGCGGCGGGAGACGAGCCGCAGCCCGCTCAGCCGGTCCAGGGCCGCCTCCACGACCGGGCGCTCCAGGCCGGCAGCCTCGCCGATGCCCCAGGATGGCAGCGGGTGGTCCACGACCGCCAGGCACAGCAGGACCTCCCGCTCGTCGTGCTCGAGCAACGCGCAGGCGGCGGTGACCAGGTCGTCGAAGGGCGAGTCGCCCAGGGCGGCGGGCTGGAGGTCGGGCAGGCCGCGGAGCAGGGCCAGCACCCCCGGTCGGCGCAGCAGCGGGTCGGGGAGGGAGTCGGCGGGGCGATCGGCCAGCTCCGCGGCCTCCGCCGGCAGGAGGCGGGGCATGGGCCGGATCGGCACGTGCAGGTTGGAGGGCGCGCGGCGTCCCGCGAAGAGCACGGCGCCGCCGCTGCCGGCCAGCTCCCCGGCCTCCAGCGCGGCCACGAGCAAGGCCAGGTCGGCGTCGAAGGGATCGGCCGGGGAGGGGGCGGGGCGCAAGGCGGCGTCGATCGCATCGATCACCAGCAAGCGGCCGCTGCTCCGCAGCTGATCGAGCAGGCAATCCACCGCCGCCTCCGCCGCGTGCCGCAGCAGCGCCTCGGGTGCGAGCCCGGGCCACGCGGGCCGGACGAGGTCGTAGCACCCGCGCCACAGGCCCGCCCGGGACCAGCCGAAGCCGGCGGGCCAGGTGCGGGCCACCGACGCGGCGGTGCGCGAGGTCCCGCTGCCCGAGGGCCCCTGGACCACGGCCACGCCGCGCTCGCGCAGATCGTCCAGGACCTCCTGCACGAAGGGCTGCCGGGACGCCCCGTGAAGGGGGCCGTCGGGAGGACTCTCCTGGCCGAGTCTCACGGTCACGGGCGTTCCGGAAAAAAGGGGGGGCGGCGGCGCGGTTCACCCCTACCATGAACGGTGTGAGGTGGGAGAGAGCAGGAGGGCTTCATGCCCGACGCGCTGCGCTCCGACGCGGTGGGGACCGCCAGGCCAAAGACCCGATTTCCCTCTGAGTTCGGGCGCTTCACCCTCGTCGGCCTCCTGGGCCAGGGCGGCATGGGCGCGGTCTTCGAGGCCGAACTCCGTGGCCCCGGCGGCTTCCGCAAACGCATCGCCCTCAAGGTGCTGCACGCCAGCGTGCTCGCCGCGACCGCGCGCATGGGCATCGACCTGCGCACCGAAGCGCGGCTGGGCGCCTTGCTGCACCACCCCGGCATCGTCGAGATCTACGACTACGGGGTCACGGGCGGTCAGCCCTGGATCTCCATGGAGTTCGTCGACGGGCTCGAGCTGTCCGACCTGCTGCGGGGGGCGGGACGACCGCCGGCCACCGTGGCCGTGGAGCTGGCCCGGCAGCTGGCCCAGGCCCTGGACCACGCGCACTCGCTGCGGGCCGACGGCAAGCCGGCTGGCTTCGTGCACCGGGACCTCAAGCCCTCCAACGTGATCATCGATCGGGAAGGCCGCGCGAAGATCACCGACTTCGGCATCGCCAAGGCCAGCGTGATCAGCCGCGTCACCACCCGGGCGGGCGTGACCAAGGGCACTCCTGCCTACATGTCCCCCGAGCAGGCGCGCGGCGGCGAGGTGGACGCCCGGTCCGACCTCTTCTCCCTGGGCACGGTGCTGTACCAGGTGGTCATGGGCCAGCGGCTGTTCCAGGGGGGCAGCCCGGCGGCGACCGTGCACGCGGTGCTGGACGTGGACGAGTTGTTGGGCGACCGGGCGGTGCTGGGGGCCGTGGACGCGCTGGTGCCGGGTCTGGGCTTTGTGTTGCGCGGCTGCCTGCAGGAGGACCCCGACCTGCGCTGGGGGGGCGCTGACGAGGTGCTGGAGGCCCTGGAGCTGGTCGGCCGCTGTCTGCCCCCGGGGCCCAGCTTGCGGGAGTTCGTGCACGGCCTGCCCGATCGGGGGCGGGGCTTTCGCGGTCTGCGCTCGGTCAGGGGACGGGCGCCGGTGCCGGTGCCTCACGCGCCGGCCCTCCCGTCGTCGCTGCCCTCGGGGGCGATCCAGCCCCTGCGGGCGGGGCAGCCGGTTCCGGCGCCGTGGAGGGCGCCCGAGCTGCTCTCCAGCACCGCGGTGCGCAGCCTGCGCGGGGGCCGGGGGGAGCGCTTCTGGGCCCTGGCCACCCTGGTGGGGCTGTTCGGGTTCGCTCTGGGCGTGGGGGTGGTGGTCGGCGATCGCCTGGCCCCGGCGCCCGCCGCCGACGATCGAGCCTGGCGCGCGGTGGTGGGAGCGGAGCGGATCGCCGCCTCCCGGACGGGGTCCGTGGCTTCCAGGTCCGCGCCATCTCCAGCGTCTGCGTCGCCCGCGTCGCCTGCGTCGCCCGCGTCGTCCTCGGCGCCCGCGCTCGTGACCTCTCCGGCCCAGAGCCGGCCCGCGCCCCCACCGCCGCCGCTGGAGGTGTTCATGCCCCACCCACTGGAGGCCGGCACCGTCGGCGACGACCTCACCTTCGCGCTGGAGGCGCGGGGGGAGGACCTGCTGGCGGTGGACGTCGTGCTGGCCGAGGGGCGGGGCGTCTGGCGTCGACACCGCATGGCCCGGGGCCCCGGCGACCGCTGGAGCGCCGAGGTCCCGGCGACTGCGGCGATGGAGGGGGCCCTGAAGTACTGCTTCGAGCTCCGGCGGCGCGGGGGCCACGTCCAGCGCTTCGGCAAGCCGGAGGCGCCCTTCGTGGCGGTGGTGGCCGGGCGGGGCGCCGAGGGGGACGCTGCTCCGGGCGCGAGGACGTCGGGAGGCCGGGACGCGGGAGCGCGGTAGGGCGGAGCCGGGGGGAGGCCGCCTGGGCGGGCGGGGTCGATCGGGGGACGCGGCCATCGTGTCTTGGAGCCGCCGCCCCTCCGCTGGGTTCGGCTCGAAGCCTCAGCGCCGCCACCACCGCCGCACCAGGTGCTCCAGGTTCGCGGCCGCGTTGCCGGCCAGGAGCAGCACGGCGGGCAGGCGCATGCGCTCCCCCTGGAAGGGCGCGATGGTGGACACCAGCACCAGGAAGAGCCCCACGCCCATCGGGAGGATCCAGCGGTCCCGGCGCCGGCCGGCGGGCCAGGCCAGGAGCAGGAGCGCGGGCAGGGTGAGGACGAAGCAGATCGCGCGGACCCAGCGGGGCAGGGGGTGGTCGCCCGATCGTTGGACCGCGCTGTCCGCGTCGGGGGGCTCGTCCCCGCCCCGGCTCATCTGCCAGACGATGTGCACCGGACGCTCCACCGGGGCCAGGGTGTAGCGAAGGACCATGCCCGCGGCGAGGCGGGCGTGGGCGGCGGGCGCAGAGGCGACGCGTCGAGCGAAGGCCTCCAGATCCCCCCGCCGCTGAGGGGGGGCCGCTCCTCCGCGGTCGGCGTCGGCGGGCTCGGAACCGGCGCCGCCTCCCGGGCCCCGCAGCGCATCGCAGGTCGGCGTGAGCCCGGGCGCCGCCGTCTGGGTGAAGCCGCGCAGGTTCATGGTGACCACCCGGGAGGGGCGCCAGGTGTCCGCGGTGTGGCGCTGGTGGGCGACCGACAGCCCCAATCCCAGGACCAGGCCGGCCAGCAGCGCCCACCACGCGCTGCGCCGGTCCCACAGGGCCAGGAGGAGCACGACGGGCGGCGCCATGGCCCAGGTCGGGCGCAACAGGGCCGCCGCCAGCCCCCAACCGAACGCGGCGCCCCGCCGGTCCCGCAGGCCCGCGTCGAAGGCCGAGAACACGGCCAGCGCGCAGAGGAAGTCGGTCATCAGGGTGACGGAGTGACCGAGGCAGAACAGGCCCACCAGGGCGGCGGCGGCCTGGTGCGCCCCGGGCCTGGCGTCGGGGGCCAGGCGCGCCGCGAAGCCTTGCACCCGCCACACGGTCCAGCCCAGGAGCACCACCTGCGCCGCGAGCACGCCCAGGATCCCGATCGGCGCCGCCGTCACCGCCAGGAACGCCGGGTAGCCCAGGGTGCGGATGGTCTTGGGCAGGCTGCCCGCCGCCAGGCCGGCCGCCGCGTCCAGGTACTCCCAGGTGTCGCCCATGGACGCGAAGACGAGCAGCCAACGCTCGCCCCGCCAGGCCATCACGGCCAGGAGGAGCGCCGCGGCGGAGGCGACCCCGGCCGGCGCGCGCCAGGACGCCGCGTTCACGGGATCAGGGGTACCAGATCAGCTCGACGTCTTCGATGTACCAGCCGTCGGCGTCGGGGTTGCCGAAGCCGTTGAGCGTGTCCAGCCGGAAGCCGAACATCAGGTCCCCGCCCAGGTAGCTGGAGAGGTCCAGCCCCACCGTCTCCCAGCCCGACGTGTTCGCGGCGTCCGGCCCCCAGAGCTGGTCGATGGTGTTTCCGCCGTCCGCGCTGGCCTCCACGTACGCCAGATCCAACAGCCAGATGGGGGGCGTCACCTTCCAGTGGCTGAACGTCAGCTCCAGCGTGCCCGTCGTCAGCGCCGAGAGGTCGAAGCTCGACGGCTGCGCCACCATCCACGCGTTGAAGCGACCCCCTTCGGCCACCGACGTGTCGCAGCCGGTGCACCACGCCTCGGTCCCGGTGCGCGCCGTCAGCGGGCCGTTCCCGCTCTGGCTGCTGGTGGCCGGCACGCCCAACTCCCACACCGAGTCCGCGCTGTGGTTGGTGCGCGGCACGTGCACGAAGTCGGCGGGGTCGTCGTCCACCGAGCTGAACAGGATCAGCGGGCAGCCCGCCTCCCCGAAGCAGTCGCTGTCGTTGCAGTCGGCCAGGCCGTCGGCGTCGTTGTCGAAGTTGTCGTCGCAGGCCGTCTCCGTCAAGCAGCCCGGGTCCCCGGCGCAGTCGGAGTCGAAGCAGTCCTCGTCGCCGTCGTTGTCGTTGTCCAGGCCGTCTCCGCAGACCTCCGGCCCCGGCCCCGTGGGGCACGACACGTCCAACAGGTAGTCGGACTCGGCCCCGCCGAAGCCGTCCACCACCAGGAACACCGGCACGCCGGGCAGCGTCGAGATGCTGATGGTCTCCGGCAGCGTGCCGACCTCGAAGTTGATGGCCCGGCACGACGCGCTGTCGCAGCCCCCGTCGCTGGCCGCGTTGACCGCGATCAGGTCGAGGTCCTCGGAGAGCCCGCTGAGGGTCACGTCCACCGACCCGCCCGTCGGCGACATCACGGTCCAGTACTGCTCGGGGCCCGTGTAGCCGCCCTGGCTGCACCACTCCTCGCTCTGGTTGCTGCCGTCGCCGTTGTGGGCCGCCACCACCGAGCCGCAGGTCAGGTCCTGCTCCCAGGGCATGCAGCCGGAGACGGGCGCGCAGGCGTCGGTGTCCTCGCAGTCGGTGTCGTCGCAGTCGATGGCTCCGTCGCCGTCGTTGTCCACGGCGTCTTCGCAGTCGGACTCCGGCCCGCAGACCGGCGCCGCGTCGCAGTCGTCGTCCGCGCAGTCGGTGTCCCCGTCCAGGTCGTTGTCGATGCCGTCGACGCAGTTGAGCTCCGGCAGGCAGGTCGGCGTGCCGAAGCAGTCCACGTCGTTGCAGTCGATGAAGCCGTCGGCGTCGTTGTCCACGCCGTCGTCGCAAGCAAGCTCGGGGCAGGCCGCGCTGCCCAGGCAGTCGATGTCCGCGCAGTCCAGGTTCCCGTCGCCGTCGTTGTCGATGGCGTCGTCGCAGTCCGTCTCCGAGGAGGGCGTGCACTGCACCGTCATCGTGAAGTTGCTGACCGCGCCCTGCCAGCCGTCGATGAGCACGTAGTAGGGGGTGCCCGCGAACGCGTACCAGTCCATGGACTCGGGCTGCGGGGGCGGGTTCCAGCCGTTGGCCTCGCAGTCGTCCTGGTCGCAGCCGCCGTCGTCCACCAGCGCCTGGATGTCCAGGTCCGCCGTCAGCCCGGTCAAGCTGATCTCCACCTCGCCGTCGTGCTGGGGGGTGAAGATCCAGCTGACCTCCGGCCCGCTCCAGCCGCCGGGGTTGTACCCGCAGTAGACGTCCTGCTGGTTGGTGCTGCCGGCCATGTTGTTGGAGCCGCTGATCACGTCCCCGCAGCCGATGTTGCCGATGGGGCTGCAGGTGCCCGCCGCCACGCAGGCGATGTCCGCCGAGCAGTCGTTGTCGTCGCAGTCCACCCGGCCGTCGCTGTCGTTGTCGATGCCGTCGGCGCAGTCGAACTCCCCGTTGGCGCAGTTCGGGTTGAAGGCGCAGTCCGAGTCGTTGCAGTCCGTCAGGCCGTCGGCGTCGTCGTCGATGCCGTTGGCGCAGTTGGTCTCCGCGCCGAAGATGCAGCCCGGGAAGGCCGTGCAGTCGCTGTCGTCGCAGTCGACGTCCCCGTCCCCGTCGTTGTCGATGCCGTCGGTGCAGCTGATCTCAAAGGGCACCACGTTGCAGTTGGGGTCCGCTGTGCAGTCGCCGTCGGCGCAGTCGATGGCGCCGTCGCCGTCGTCGTCGATGCCGTTGGCGCAGTTGGTCTCCACCCCGGGCTGGTTGCAGAGGGGGTCCGCGAAGCAGTCCGGGTCCGAGCAGTCGATCAGCCCGTCGAAGTCGTCGTCGATGTTGTTGTCGCAGTCGACCTCCGGCAGCAGGAGGCAGCTGGGATCGAAGAAGCAGTCGAAGTCGTCGCAGTCGGTCTGCCCGTCGCCGTCGTCGTCGATGCCGTTGGTGCAGTTCGCCTCCACGCCGGGCCCCACGCAGTCGGGGGTGCCCAAGCAGTCCAGGTCGTCGCAGTCCACCAGGCCGTCGGCGTCGTCGTCCAGGCCGTTGTCGCAGACCTCGATCCCGTCGCAGCTCCCGCCGCAGGTGTCCACGTAGACGTCGGCGCAGAGGGCGTCCCACTCCACGTTGCAGCAGAAGGGGTCCGCCGCGCAGACGCAGTCCTCGCCGGCCTCGTCCTCGCAGCCGGGGCTGCCGTTGTCGATGCAGCACTCGCCGTCGCCCGCGTCGCAGGCGGCCTCGAAGGTGCAGTCCGCGTCATCGCAGTCGACGTCGCCGTCGCCGTCGTTGTCGACGCCGTCCTCGCAGTCCTCCTGGCCCGGCGCCAGGCAGAGCGGGTCGAAGAAGCAGTCGAAGTCATCGCAGTCGACCGCGCCGTCCAGGTCGTCGTCCAGGCCGTTGCCGCAGTTGAACTCGAAGCCCGGGCCCACGCAGTTGGGGTCCCCGTCGCAGTCCGCGTCCTGGCAGTCCACGAGGCCGTCGTTGTCGTTGTCCACGCCGTCGTCGCAGACCTCCGTGTCCGGGCCGCCGCAGGTGCCGCCGCACTGGTCCTGGAAGAGGTCGGCGCAGAGCCCGTCCCAGGCCACGTTGCAGCAGAAGGGGTCCATGGCGCAGACGCAGTCCTCGCCCAGCTGGTTGTCGCAGCCGGGGCTGCCGTTGTCCGTGCAGCAGTCGCCGCCGCCGCTGTCGCAGCCGGGGAAGGTGGAGCAGTCCTCCAGGTCATCGCAGTCGGCCAGGCCGTCGCCGTCGTTGTCCGCGCCGTCGTTGCAGATCTCCCCGCCGGGGCCGCCGCAGTTGGGGTCGCCGAAGCAGTCGGGGTCCGCGCAGTCGGTCAACGCGTCGCCGTCGTTGTCCAGGTTGTCCGCGCAGTCCTGCTCGAAGAACTGGCCGCCGCACTCCATGAAGAGGATGAAGTCGCTGACCGCGCCCTGCCAGCCGTCGATGGCGATGATGTAGGGCTGGCCGGCGAAGGCCTCGAACTCCAGGTACTCCGGATTCGGGCCCGGCTCCCAGGCGTCCGCCACGCAGAGGTCGGGGTTGCAGGTGGCGCCGTCGGGACCGCCGGGCTCCGCCAGCAGCACCGTCATGTCCAGGTCCTCGTCCAGGCCCTCCAGGCTGAGCTGCACCGTGCCGCTGCTCGCGGGCAGGAAGATGTAGGCGACCTCCGGCCCGGTCCAGCCATCGAAGCCGTTGCCGCACCAGTCGGTGACCTGGTTGGTGTTGCCGGGCGCGCCGTTGGAGCTGTTGATGAACCCGCTGGGGCACTGCAGCACGTCGATGGGCAGGCAGGAGCCCTGATCGATGCAGTTGGGATCGCCGAAGCAGTCGGGGTCCGCGCAGTCGGTGACGCCGTCGCCGTCGTCGTCGATCCCGTTGCCGCAGTCGAGCTCGGCGCCGTCCTCACGGCAGCCCACCACCAGCTCGTACTCGCCGGCGTCGCCCTGGAAGCCGTCGGCGACGATCAGGTAGACCATGCCGGGCATCGCCTCGAAGGTCAGGGACTCCGGGCCGGCCTGGGGCGGGCTCCAGGAGGTGGCGACGCAGCGGTCCGTGTCGCAGCGGACCTCATCGGCGCGCTCGGCCTCCAGCACCGTCAGGTCCAGGTCCGTGCCGGGCGCGGTCAGCGTGACCTGCACCGGGCCGGGGACCTCCGGCTGGAAGATCCAGACGTGCTCGGGGCCCGTCCAGGGCGCCTGGTCGATGCCGCAGTAGCTCTGCCAGGTGTCCTCGCCGAACTCGGTGTTGCCCTGCACGCCCTGGTTGCAGGTGACGCCGCCCTGCACCGGGCACTCGAACTCGATGCCGCACGCGGGGTCCAACACGCAGTCGGGGTCGTCGCAGTCGACGCGGCCGTCGCCGTCGTTGTCCAGGCCGTCGTCGCAGATCTCCACGCCTTCGCTGCAGGCGGGATCGAGCCGGCAGTCGCTGTCGTCGCAGTCGATGAGGCCGTCCTCGTCGTTGTCCAGGCCGTCGTCGCAGACGTCCTCCACGGCCGCGCAGCCGGGGTCCGTGGCGCAGTCGGGGTCATCGCAGTCCACCAGCCCGTCGTCGTCGTTGTCGACGCCGTCCGCGCAGTCCTCGAAGGAGGCCTCGGCGTTGCCCTGGCCGGTGACCGTGGCCGACAGGAACACCGTGCTGTCCTCCGGCGCGTCCTCGCCGCAGCCCAGCGAGCAGCCGCCGCCGGACAGGGTGAAGTCTTCCAGGGTCAGGGTGGCGGTGAGGGTGGCGCTGTACTCCTGCACGAGCAGCGGCGCGAACACGACCGTCAGATCCACCGACGCGCCCGACGCGATGAAGACCGGCAGCGCGCCGCCGTCGGCCAGGGCGACCGAGAAGACGTCGGCCGCGGCCTGATCGGGGGCGGAGAAGGACAGGCCGTTGACCTGGTAGCCGCTGCCGCTGTCGTTGACGATGCTCAGGCTCTGCGACGACGTGAAGTTGGGCCTGGCGTCGGGCGTGAGGAGCTCCGCCGGATCGAAGTGCAGGCCCAGGGCCACGTCCTCGCAGCCGGCCAGGGGCAGCGCCAGCAGGGGGAGCAGGAGCAGGGTCCAGGTCAGGTTTCGCATGAAGGCTCCAGGGGGCTCTGCCCGTGCAGGGGCGGATCCGCGCGCACGTTACTCCCCTCCGCGGGGGGCTACCAGGGAGACTTCACTGCCCGAACCGTGCCACCCCGACGTGACCCGGGCCGCCCGGGACCCGATCGATTCGGGCGGGCAGGACCACCGTCAGGACAAAGCCGGTCCACCGGGTTGGGAATCGCCGCGCCCGGCTCGGCGAGATCGCGTACGGTGCCTCGCCCGTTGTTTGAGGGAGCGGGCGGGCCGGTGTGGGCGGCCATCTGGGGAGCAGCAGCTGTGATCACACGCATCCGACGTCTCCTTGTCTCAGCGTACTGCTGGCATGTGGTGCTGAATTGCGCCTTCATGTCCTTCGTCGTGGGGATGCCCGTGGTCCTGCTCGCGCCGAAGTGGCTGGACCCTGAACGTCGCCTGCCCCACCGCATCGGCGAGTTCTTCTGGGGCCGCCTGGTCTGGCGCCTCATCCCCTTCTGGAAGCTGGAGATCGAGGGCGCCGAGCGCATCGGCCGCGGCGGGCCCTACCTGGTCTGCACCAACCACCAGAGCCTGCTCGACGTGCTGGTGGTGATGAGCCTGGGCGGCGACTTCAAGTGGGTCTCCGGCCTGCGCTTCTTCAAGATCCCCATGCTCGCGGTGTACATGCGCCTGACCGGCTACATCGCCGCCGACCTCAAGAACCCCTTCAGCGCGGGCTCGGTGCTGCAGGAGTGCGGCGACTGGCTGGATCGCGGGGTGTCCGTGGGCATGTTCCCCGAGGGCACGCGCAGCGCGTCGGGCCAGCTGGGCTCCTTCAAGCCCGGCGCGTTCCGGGTGGCCGTGGAGAAGAACCTGCCCGTGTTGCCCGTGGCCATCGACGGCACCCGCAACATCCTGCCCCGCGGCCGCGGCACCTACCTGGGAGACAGCCCCTTCAAGACCATCCGGGTGCGGGTCCTGGATCCCATCGAGCTGGACGACCTCAGCGAGCCCACGCCGGTGGCCCTGAGCCGCGCCTGCCGCGCCGCCATCCAGGATCAGCTGTCGACGTGGCGCGGGCTCACGCCCCCGGTGGAGCGAGGCGCCTCCGCGGTCGAAACACCGGCCAGAACAGACGCATCAGCATGAGCCGGGTGTAGACGCGGACGATCCGTCCGTTGTCGCGCCACTTGTGGAAGTGACTGACGCGCTCGTCGGGCGGCGGGTAGTGCACGTCGATGGGCTCCGCCACGATCGGCACCCGGTGCCAGGCCGCCCGCACCAGGATCTCCTGCTCGAAGTCGTAGCGCCGCGCCGCCAGCCGCAGGGCCTGCACGTGGGCCAGGGGGTAGATCCGGTAGCCGCACTGGGAGTCGGGGCGCTCGCCCTGCAGCTCGTCGGCGGAGCTGGCCCAGAGCATGAAGTCGGAGATCGCGCGCCCGATCTTGCTGGATCGCGGCACGTTGGCCACGTCCCGGGGGCGGGTCCCCACCACGATCGCGTGCGGCCGCGCCTGCATGCGCGCCAGCAGGGCCGGCAGGTCCGAGGGGTAGTGCTGGCCGTCGGCGTCGATCGTCACTGCGTGGCTGTAGCCGGCCGATGCCGCGGCCGAAAAGCCGGTGAGCAGCGCCGCCCCCTTGCCTCGATTCTCGGGGTGGTCGATGACCGTCGCGCCCGCCTCTGCGGCGGCGGCGGCGGTGCCGTCGGTGGAGCCGTCGTTGACGACGATCACGCCCAGATCGTGGGCCAGGGCGCCCCGCACCACGCCGGCCACGGCGGCCTCGTTGTTGAAGCTGGGCACGATGACGACCGGTCGACAGGCGTCGGCTTCGGGGACCTCAGACAACGGACCGCTCCGAGTGCCGCGTACACGGTTGCGCACCGCGGGGTGCCCCGATACGATTCGCCGCCCCCCCAAAAGTCAAGCACGGGCCCAGGATCGGACCCCGTGGAATGCCCCTCCGTCTGGAAGGCCCGCCTGAGATGAGCGACGACAAAGACGTCCTGTTCGAGATCACCCGCGCCCACCTCAACACCGGCCTCCGCGGCTTCCCGGTCGGCACCTGCCGCACCTCGCGCGTGGATCCGATGAAGGGTGTGTCCTACGTTGGCTATTCGGTCAAGGAGTTGGCGGATCGTGACCCCGAAGAGGTGGTCTTCCTGCTCCACCAGAAGCACCTGCCCAGCGCGGCGGAGCTGGCCGCCTTCAAGGCCGATCTGGTGGCGCGATCCGCGGTCAACCCCGTGGTGCTCGACCTGATCAAGGGCCTGCCGAAGGAGGGGCACCCCATGGAGTGGCTGGGGGCGGCCCTCAACTTCCTGGGCATGACCGGCAAGACCGGCGACTACCGGGAGGACGCCCTCAACCTGATCGCGCGCAGCCCGGAGGTCATCGCGGCCATCTTCCGTGTGCGCAGCGGCTGGGGCGAGCCCATCGCCAGCGAGCCCCAGCGCGGCCTGGTGGAGAACTTCGTGCACATGCTGGGCGTGCCCGGCGCGGACAACGACCGCCTCACCAGCCTGATGCGCACCTTCTACGTGCTGCACATGGACCACGGCGGCGGCAACCTGTCGACCTTCAGCGGCAAGGCCGTGGCCTCGGGTCTGGCGGACACCTACGCGTCGATGGTCGCGGCCATGGCCGGGCTCAGCGGCCCCCGTCACGGGCGCGCCAACGCCGACTGCCTGGAGTTCGTGCGGTCGGTGGGCAGCTCGGACCCGGCGGTCATCGAGCGCTTCATCCGGGACAAGCTGGCCAGCGGCGGCCTGATCTTTGGCTTCGGTCACGCGGTGCTGCGCGCCGAGGACCCCCGGGCCACGGTGCAGTACGCCCTGGGCGAGACCATCGCCGCGGACGACGACCTGTTCCGCACCGCCGCGAACATGCGTGAGGTCGCGGTGCGGGTGCTCAAGGAGAACCCCAAGGTCAGCAACCCCTACCCCAACGTGGACGCCGTCTCCGGGACGCTGCTCAACGCATGCGGCCTGACGGACAGCGACTACTACACGGTGCTCTTCGGCTTCAGCCGCATCGTGGGCATCACCGCCCAGATCGTGGACGAGCGGGTGCACCTGCGGGACGGCAAGGGCGTGGCCATCTACCGCTGCAAGTTCATCGCGGAGAACCAGGACCGCCCCGCCTGATCCTTCGGGCTGGGCTGCTTCCCCCCGATCGGGGGGCGTTCTGGGGGGGCTTCTGCCTCCCTCGTTCGTTGGGGGGCGCGGGGTGGGGCCAGCCTTGCGGCCGAGCGTCGCCTTCAGAAGGTGAAGACGTCCATCTCGTAGTCGACGCCCACCCAGGGCCCACCGTCCGCGTAGAGCTCGACGTAGATGGTGAAGTCGTCGCCAACCAGGCTGGTCCAGGTGGAGACGGATTCGTTGTCCGTCTCCGTGGTGCTGGTGTCGACGAAGCTGCCCCAGCTGTCCAGGATGCCCAGGTCCAGGTCGCCCTCGGCGTGGCTGAACCAGATGTCCACGTAGATGTCCGTGAAGCTGCCCACCGACAGCCAGTAGTAGTCGCCGTCGCCGCACTCGGTCAGGTCGTAGTAGGTGCCGCCGCCGGTGTAGGCCGCGCTGAACTCGGTGTCGTTGGGCTCGTAGGCGTCGCCGAAGGTGCAGTCGAAGGGCGCTGCGTTCGGATCGGGCGTGGGGGAGGGG
>CALCXL010000581.1 GCA_937907595.1 uncultured Pseudomonadota bacterium | reverse complement strand
GGCGGACGACGACGACAGCGCCGACGACGACGACAGCGCCGACGACGACGACTCGGCGGACGACGACGACTCGGCGGACGACGACGACAGCGCGGCCCCCAGCGACGACGACGACAGCAGCGACGACGACGACAGCAGCGATGACGACGACAGCAGCGACGACGACGACAGCGGCGACGACGACGACTCGGCCGCGTCCGCGTGCCCCGTGGAGGTCACGCTCGAGCTGCTCACCGATCCCTTCCCGACGGAGACCACCTGGTACATCGTGGAGGCCTCCACCTTCGTCGCGGTCGCGTCGGGGGGCCCCTACGCCGGCCAGCCGGAGACCCAGATCACGGAGACCGTCTACCTGAGCGACGGCGCCTACGAGTTCGTCATCGAGGACGAGTACGGCGACGGCCTGTGCAGCGGATTCGCCGCCGAGGGAGCCTGGGAGCTCCTCGTGGACGGCTCGTCCGTGGGCGCGGGCGGCTGCTTCTTCTACTTCGACACCGCCTCCTTCGGCGTCAGCGGCTGCCCCGCCCCCACCGGGGACGACGACGACAGCGCGGCGGGCGACGACGACGACAGCGCGGCGGGCGACGACGACGACAGCGCCGTGGGCGACGACGACGACAGCGCGGCGGGCGACGACGACGACAGCGCGAGCGCCTGCCAGGCGACCCTGGACGTGGAGATCGTCACCGACGCCTGGCCGAACGAGACCTGGTGGTCGGTGTCGGACGCGCTCTCCAACCCCCTGGCGGACACCGGCGACTACCCCGCGCCCCTGGCCAACTCCCAGAACGCCTACTCCGTGTCCCTGCCCGCGGGCGACTACGACTTCACGATCGCCGACTCGGCCGGCGACGGCATGTGCTGCTCCTACGGCAACGGCAGCTACGCCTTGTCCTGGGACGCGAACGTGCTTGCGAGCGGCGGCGAGTTCAGCTTCGTGGAGGGCGCTTCCTTCACGGTGGACGAGTCGTGCGCGGTGGCGCCCACGGTCTTTGTCGGCGACGTCGTCGTCACGGAGGTCCTGGTCAACCCCCGGGCCTCCGACGTCGGCGCCGAGTGGTTCGAGGTCCTCAACACCACGGACCACCCCATCGACCTGCAGGGCTGGAACATCAGCGATCTGGGCGGGGAGTCCCACAGCGTCGGCGCGTCCCTCGTCCTGCCCCCGGGCGGCTACGCGGTGCTGGCCGACAACGGCGACCCGCTGACCAACGGCGGGGTGACCGTCGACCACGCCTACGGCGCGGACTTGACCTTCCACAACGTCGCCGACGAGCTCTTGCTCACCGCGCCGTCGGGCCTGCTCGTCGACTCGGTGGCCTGGGACGAGGCGGCGGACTGGCCCGTGGCCGCCGGCGCCACGCTCAGCCTGGAGCAGGGCCTGGAGGACGCGGTCAGCAACGACCTGGCGTCCAACTGGTGCTTCTCCTGGGACGTGGTCTACGGGGACCTGTTCGACCACGGCAGCCCCGGCCTGCCCAACCTGCCCTGCGGGACCGCGGCGGACCTGGCCTTCGGCGACCTGGTGATCACGGAGATCTTCAACAACGCCGACGGCGCCGACGCCGACCGGGAGTGGTTCGAGGTCCTCAACCCGGGCGCCGTCCCCCTCCCCCTGCGCGGCGTGATGCTCAGCGACGACGGCACGGACCGCGACTGGATCGTCGACGACGTGGTGGTCGACCCCGGCGCCCTGGCCTTTCTGGGCAGCAGCGCGGACCCCCTGCTCAACGGCGGGCTCAGCCTGGCCTACGCCTACGACCCCTCCTGGACCCTCGGCAACTCGGGCGACGAGGTCGTCCTCACCGGCGGGAACGGCGTGGAGATCGACCGCGTCGACTACGACGACGGCCTCCTCTTTCCCGACCCCACCGCGGCGTCCCAGAGCCTGGATCCGGCGGCGTGGGACGCGACGCTCAACGACGACGGCAGCAACTGGTGCGCCTCCCCCGCCGGGCCCTTCGGACCGGCCATCGACCTGGGCAGCCCCGGCGTGGCCAACCCCCCCTGCAACGCGCCGGGCGACGACGACGACAGCGCGTCGGGCGACGACGACGACTCCGCCGTGGAGCCGACGTTCCACGGGCTCGTGCTGATCACGGAGATCCTCTACGACCCCACCGCCGGCAACGAGCCCGCCGGCGAGTGGATCGAGGTGCACAACCCGCAGGCCTACGACGTGGACCTGCAGGGCTGGACGCTGGGCGACCTGAACAACCCGACCCAGCACACGATCAGCGCGTCCGTGGTGGTGCCCCAGGGCGGCTTCGCGGTGCTGGGCCGCAACGGCGACACCCTGGTCAACGGCAACGTCGCCCTGGACTACGCCTGGGGCGGCCTGCCGGGCCTGGGCAACGCCGGCGACCTGGTGGTGCTGACGGGCCCCGACGGCACCATGGTGGACACGGTGGACTACAGCCAGTCCGGCTTCCCGGACCCCTCGGGCGCGTCGATCGCCCTGGACCCGGGCAGCATGAGCGCCACCCTGAACGACGCGGGCAGCGCCTGGTGCGCGGCCGACGCGGCCTGGCCGAGCAGCGCGGGCGACCTGGGCAGCCCGGGCGTGCTCAACCCCTTCTGCCCCGCGCCCCTGTAGACGCTCCGCCGGCGGGGCACGTCGCCCCTCCTCGGCCCCGGAGGATCACTCCAGCCCGAACATCGACCGCGCCAGCGCGCGATCGGCCTCGGCCCCCAGGTCCCCCCAGAGCACCCCGCGAAGCTCGCCGGACGCCTCCCGCACCAGGGTGGTGGCGCCCAGGTTGAGCACCACCGCGCGTGTGGGCAGGTGGCGCGCGCCCTTGCTCAGGAAGCGCTCCACCATGGCCAGGATGGGCTCCAGGAGCTCGATCAGCAGCTGTCGGCCGGGCCCGCGGTCGTCGACGATCTCCCGCAGGAGCAGGCGGGCGAACCAGCGGTGCTCGGCCAGGAAGCGGGCGTAGCGGTCCACCAGGGCGTCCACGCGCTCGGCGAAGCTGGACTCTCGGGGCAGGGGCTCCAGCAGGGCGGCCGAGAGGGCGGAGAACGCTCGGCGCACCACGGCCTCGTACAGCGCTTCCTTGCTGTCGAAGTGGTACAGCAGCGAGGGGCGGGTGATGCCGGCGCCGCGGGCGATGTCGGCCAGGCGCACCGCGGCGAAGGGCGCCGCCCCAAACTCCAGCTCGGCCGTGGCCAGGATGCGCTCGGGGGTGGCGGCGCGGTTCGGATCGTTGCGAGGTCTGCCCACGGGGTCTCCCTGACTGAACTCTAATCGACTCGAGGGTAGACGCAAGCGGGGCGCCGGGCGGGCGGGGAGGGGCCAACGATCGCCCGCCGGTGGGGAACGCGGCGGTCGGGCTGGCGGGCGCCGACGGCGTGGCCCAGGATGGGGAAATGAGCGCCAACCTGCCCCAGGCCCGCCCCGAGGCGGAGTTCGTGACCCCGTTGTCGCCGACGGAGGTGCTGGAGCGCTTCGAGGCCGCCCTCGGGCAGCCGGGCTGCCCGGTGGAGGGGCAGCTGGTGTCGGGGCACGTCGAGCTGTTCGTGCGGGCCGCCGACCGCCACTTCTGGTCGCCCTGGTTGTCGCTGGAGGTGCGCAGCCAGGTGGACGGGACCCACGTGCGTGGACGCTTCGGGCCGCACCCGCACGTGTGGACGGGCTTCATGGCGATCTACGCCGTGCTGGCCTTCGCGGGGATCATCGCCTTGATGTACGGCTGGGCGCAGCGCCTGGTCGACGAGCCGGGCTGGGCGCTGCTGGGCGGGCCCGGGGCGATGGCGGCGGCGGCCTTCGTCTACGGGGCGGAGTGGATCGGCAAGGGCCTGGGCACCGAGCAGATGTTCGAGGTCCGCGACTTCGTCCTGCGCGTGCTGGATCGCGATCCGACCGGCTGATCGCGTTGGCGTCGGCCTCGGACCAGCCCCTACGGCACCGACGCCGCCCCCGTCGCCAGCAGGGCATCCCAGGCCGTCGACCCAGGGGTCCACCGCTCCGTCGCCTGGGCGCTCATGCCCGCGCTGTGCAGCAGCCAGGCGGTGCTCAGGCCGCGGACCAGGGCCTGCACGTCGCCCTCGGGCCAGGTGGGGTTGGCCGCGCTGCAGGCCGCGGTGCACAGGAAGTCGGTGTCCGACTCGAAGTCGCAGTGGTCGCCCTCGGTGACCCGGAGGGCCAGGCCGTCTGCGGCGGCGGCGTAGACCGCGGCGCCGTTGCCGCTGGAGTTGCAGAAGTTGGCCTCGCCCAGGATCCCGCCCACCGGCGCGCTGACCCCGGCGGCGGCGTCGGCGGCCGCGTCGGCCCCATCGGTGAGGTCCAGGCCCAAGACCGCCACCGTGTCCGCCGACCGCTCCGCCGCGAGCACCGCGCGCAGGCCGCCGGCGCTGTGCCCCGCCCAGATCGCGTCGCCGCCGCCCAACTCCGCCAGGAGCGTGACCAGATCGTCGGCGTCCCCGTCGGGGTTGGAGTCCAGGGCCGAGTTGTGACAGACCCCCGCCACCGCGACCGGCAGGCCCCAGGAGGCCCAGTGCTCGGCGAAGGACACGTAGTTGCCGGGCCCCCGGCTGAAGCCCGGCGCGAAGACCACCAGGGGCGCCCCCACGTCCACCGACGGCGAGTAGAGCGTCCAGTTCACGGTGCAGAAGAGCCCGGTGCCCGTGAAGCTGCCGGTGGTGGTGGTGTGCGAGCAGCCCCCGTCCTGGTCGAAGGCAGCGGGGTCCGCCCCCGCGCAGGCCGAAGGGGCCGCGTCGTCGTCGTCGGCTGAGTCGTCGTCGTCGGCGGCGTCGTCGTCGTCGGCCGCGTCGTCGTCGTTCGCCGCGTCGTCGTCGTCCACCGCGTCGTCATCATCCACCGCATCGTCGTCGTCCGCGGCGTCGTCGTCGTCGTCGTCCACCGCGTCGTCATCATCCACCGCATCGTCGTCGTCCGCGGCGTCGTCGTCGTCCACGGCGTCGTCGTCGTCCACGGCGT
>CALCXL010000580.1 GCA_937907595.1 uncultured Pseudomonadota bacterium | reverse complement strand
CTCCGCCGCGGCTGACGACGACGACTCCGCCGCGGGCGACGACGACGACTCTGCGCCGGACGCCGTGGTGGGCTGCCCTCCGGACACCAGCCCCCCGACGGCCACCGCGGACGACGACTGCGACGACGAGGACGCCGCGCGCCACCCGGGGGCGGTGGAGGTCTGCGACGGCAAGGACACCGACTGCGACTCGACGACCTTCGCCCCCACCTCCGTGGCCGATTGGAACGGCGACACGGAGCAGGACGAGGACGGCGACACCTTCATGGTCTGCCAGGGGGACTGCCTGGAGGGCAACCGCAACGTGTTCCCCGGAGCGCCGGAGACCTGCGACGGTGAGGACAACAACTGCGACGGCGAGACGCTCGCGGAGTCGGACGAGGACGGCGACGGCTCCCGCCCCTGCAACGATCCTCCGGACTGCAACGACAACAACGACCAGCAGGCCCCAGGCCGGCCCGGTCCCGACGTCGATGCCGAGGGCCAGGACACGAACTGCGATGGGTGGCTCTCGATCCGGCTGATGGACTGCGACGGCGACGGCCAGTACCCCGCCCCCTCGCCGGCTGATGGCGACGGTTGCAGCGTGGGCGCGCAGACCCAGGTCTCCTGCCTCGGCCGCCAGCTGCCCGCGCAGTGCCGGTCCCAGGCCAAGACCGGGGTTCCCTTCTGGAAGGTCGACATTCGCCCCCTTAACGCGGTCGACATCTCCGAAGTGGGGGAGGGCATCGCGTTCCTCGGCCACACCCGGTACTACGCGGCGCTCTCGTCCGACTGCGCCATCGGCGGCGAGGACTGCGATGACGGCTGTGCGCTCCGCTGCGTCGGCAGCACCGAGGTCTGCGACGGCATCGACAACGACTGCGACACCTTCGATCCCTCTTTCGATCCCGACGCCTTCAGCGCCCCGGACACCACGGGCGACGACGACGACTCCGCCGGGGACGACGACGACTCCGCCGCGAACGATGACGACCCCGTGGCCCAGGGCGACGGCATTCCCGACGTCTATCAGGGCTACCCGGGCCCGGCCGGTTTGGTGCCGGCGGTCGAGGCCGACGCGGACGGCGACGGCATCCCGGCCTGCCGCCCCGGCGGATCGGCGGCGGGGGAGGGCCTCTACGCGAGCCAGCGGGCCTGCGGTGAGGCCTTTGATCCCTCGCTCGTGCCCGACGCGGACTGCAACGACGCCTGCGCCCTGCAGCACCCCGAAGCCCAAGAGGTCTGCGACTCCGTACAGAACACTTGCGGGGCGGGGGACGCGTCGGAGAACGATCGCGACAACGACAGCCACGTGGCCTGCGGCCCGGGCACGGAGTCGGAGCTGGCGGACGAGTTCGCCTACGTGCTCGTCTACCGCGACGATCAACGGGCTGTGCCCCTCGCGCCCCCCGCGCCCGCCGGCCTGCAGTGCGTCGCCTGCGATGGCCTGCTCCGCGGCGCCGGGGCGAGCGGGGACGACGACGACAGCGCTGGGGACCCTGCCGGCGGAGTGCCCCTGTTTGGCGACGTCTGCGGCGTGCTCCGGGAGGGCGACGACCTGGAGGCGCTGGCCGCCACCCCCAGCGCCGACGCCTGGCGCTGTGGCCTGACCCGCGACGGCTTCCGGGCGGCGGCGATCCAGGCCTGCGTGCGGCACCCCGAGCGCTGCGAGATCGTTGAACTCCTGATGAGCGCTTCGGCCGATCTCACCCTCGCGGGCCGCCTGCTGGACGCGGACGGGAGGTCGCGCCTGGAGAGCGTGCCCGACGAGGATCGCCCCCTGATCTGCTCGCTCACCGGCGCGGCGGATCTGAGCGACGAACGGGTGCAGCCGCCGTCGGAGTGGGGCGTCGATGCCTGCGACGCGGACACCGCCAGCGAGGCCCAGAGCGCGGACTGCCGCCAGCGCTTCTGCAGTTCGGCCCTGTCGATGCGCACCGTCTGGCCCCACTGGCGCCTGGAAGATGCGCGCGCGGTCGTGGCCGCGTGGAGCGCCTGCAACCCCGACCCGGCGTCCAACACGCCGCGCTCGCGGATCGCGGAGGCCACCGACGGCCCCCTGGCCGATCTCTGCCCGGTGGACCTGCAGGGGATCGAGCCGATCCCGGCGGTCAGCCTCCTCTCCGCCGCCGATCCGGTCGAGATCGAGTTCTTCCGCTCGCGCGTGCACCCGGGGGACCAGCACCTGCACGGCTGTTGGTCGAGCGGCGGGGAGACGGCCACGACGCCGCCCTCCGTCAACATCGACCTCAGCTCCGGCGGCGACTGCGACGACGGGCGACGCGGCGTGCATCGCGACCAGACCGAGGGACCCGAAGACCTGTTGAGCTACGTCCTCGTGCAGTCCAACACCCTTCTCCCCCGCGCGTTCGTCCAGAGCCCGAACGATCCCCTTTCCTGTGCGGTCTGCGCCGACGGCCTGGACAACGACTGCGATGGACTGATCGACGCGACGGACCCCGGCTGCGAGACCTGCGTCTCGGGGGGATGCTCCGACTGCTCGTCCTCGATGACGCCGGGCGGGCGGCGGGCGGCGGGCCTCGCGACCCTCCTGCTCTTCCTGATGTTCGGCATTCAGCGCTCCGGGACGGTCCGCCGCCGGCGACAGGATGCGGCATCCCCATGACCGACGCCCTCTGGTCCCTGCGTGGGGAGGTGCCCTTCCGGCCCGACGGTGGCATCCCCCAGCTGGAGCAGCTCTGCGCGGGGCTGCTTGAGTCCTACCTCGAGGTGGTCGAGGCGCCCGGCGTCGGTCCGGAGCAGACCGAAGCGACGGCGGCGCTGGCCGACGCGGACGAGGCGGGACCCGTGCAACAGAGGAGCGCGGTCGCGCTGCTGCTGCGCGACCGCGAGGCGGCGGGCATCTGGGTGCGGTTCGGAGCCGACTACATGGTTCAGGGCGAGGTCGATCGCCACACCGAGCCCGCGGTGGTGGACGCGGCCTTGGCCGCCTTCCGGGACCACCCGGGGGCCGGCTACCGCCTGGCCGGCGCGTCCCGTCGGGGGCACGCCCGCGTCATCGTGGTGCTGGAGTGGCCCAACTCCCTGCTGGTGCGTGCGCAGGACAGCGCGCACGCAGAGCTTGCGGCGCTGCCCGCCCGCCTGCCTGAGGGCGGCAGCGCAGTGGCCGTGGTCTTGGGCGAGCTCGACACCGGGCTCACCGTCGATCGCGCCCGGGTCCTGCCCGTCTCCGCGGGTCGGTTCTGCGACGTCCTGGAGGCCGCCGCGCTCCAGGTCGCCGGCGCGGGCTCTGCAGACTCGGCGGCCCCAGCCAAGCCGGAGCCCCCCATCACCTCGCCGGCTCCCCCAATAGCGGCGGCGACGCCCGTTGGCGAACCGGATCCCTGGGGCGAGGCAGGGCCGACGCCCACCCTGGCCGATGCGGACCTCGCCGAGGGAGCGGAGGAGGCGGCCGCCGTCGGTGGGGTGTTCGAGGGGTTCGGTGTCTCCGAGGAGCTGCGGCCCCCCCCCGTCCGGCCCGATCGGGAGACCTTCACCG
Source organism: uncultured Pseudomonadota bacterium (assembly GCA_937907595.1). GTDB lineage: Bacteria > Myxococcota_A > UBA796 > UBA9615 > UBA9615 > CALCXL01. The sequence goes on along the minus strand of CALCXL010000580.1, from coordinate 93 downwards.
CCCCGCCTGGAGCGGCGAGGCCCGACGCGGCGCTCCGGCCCTTGCCCTGGGATCTCTGGCTGGACGCCGTGGCCAACGTGCCCAGCGACCGGC
>CALCXL010000579.1 GCA_937907595.1 uncultured Pseudomonadota bacterium | reverse complement strand
CCCTGAAATCGGCGTTCGTCCAACGACGGTTGCTCAGCCCCCGACGCCGGGCAGGACCTCCGCGCGGATCCGCCCGGCGCTGGCCTGGAACAAGCGCTCGGCCAAGGGCTCGGCCTCCGCCTCCGGCCGGTCGAAGCGCAGGGTGACGCGCGCGCCGTAGTCGGCCCGATCGGCCACGAGGCCTTCGCGGGCGAAGAAGGCCTCCACCAACCCCATCTGGTCGTAGTCGACGGCGACGACCACGCTCCGACGGGCCACGACCTCCCGCACCTCGACCGCCGCCAGGGCCTCCGCTGCGGCGCCGCCGTAGGCCCGCACCAGCCCGCCGACCCCGAGCTTGGTGCCGCCGAAGTACCGGGTCACGGCCACCACCGCGCAGTGGAGATCGGCCCCGGCGAGGGCGGCCGCGATGGGCTTGCCCGCCGACCCGGACGGCTCGCCGTCGTCGCTGCTGCGCCCCTCGTCGCCGCCGGGCCCGCCGCGCCAGGCCCAACAGACGTGTCGGGCGGCGTGGTGCACCTTGCGGACGGCGGCCACGTGGGCCAGGGCCTCGACCTCGTCGGCGCAGGGCGCCACGCTCGCCAGGAAGCGGGATCCCTTGATCTTGGGGATCTCCAGCTCCAGCCCGGCCGCGACGGTGCGGTAGGAGCCCACGGTCCCCTACGCCACCATCGCCCAAACCAGGGCGCCGACGTACCAGGCGATCACGCCGTAGCCCGGGCCCGTCGCCACCACGATCTGCGCCTTGACGCTCCGGCCCAGCCGGCTGCCCACCAGGAAGGGGTACAGCGCGCGGGAGGCGACGTAGATCCCGCCGACGATCGTCGTGCTGATGCCGCCCACGAACACGGCGTTGAGCCAGAGCAGGATCAGGAACGGCGGCATGTGCTCCAGCATGTTCAGCTGGATGCGATCGGCGGCCAGCATGCGCCGGTCCTGGCCGAAGTAGCGGTCGAACTTCTCGCCCTTGGCCGCCGCCTCCCGCTGCAGGGCCGTCTTGACCCGCAGGATGTTGACCTGGAAGGCGTAGTACAGCCCCACGTACAGCAGGGTGACGACGAGGGGGCCGGCGAAGGCCGAGGGGTCGAGGGGGAAGTCCATCGCGGGAACCTACTCCAGCGCGGCGCCCGGCGCGCCCGGCTTCTCCAGGGCGGTCAGCAGCCACACGCCCGCCAGGATGGCCACGGTGCCCAGGATCTGCGGCACCGACAGCGCCTCGCCGAAGCAGATCACCCCGCCGGCGATGGGCACCAGGATCATCGACGACACCACGGCCGGCGCCACCTCCACCGCCCGCCCGAAGGGGTAGGCGAGCTGCAGCACCGCGAATCCGCCGTTGGAGACCAGCAGGTACAGCCAGAACCAGGGCGAGGGCAGCATGGCCCACAGGTCCACGCCGTCGTCGGCCAGCACCGGGTCGATGAAGATCTTCTGCAGGACGAAGCTCAGCCCCGCCAGCACCCCCGCGGCCGTGCCCAGGACCGTCGCCCCCCGCCACCAGCCGGCGCGCCAGGAGCCCAGCACCAGCGCGCCGGTGCCCCCCAACACGCCGAAGACGAAGGCGGAGACTCGCCCGGGCTCGTAGCTCAGCCCCTCCGCCTGCACGCCCCCGTAGAGCCCCAGGGCGGCCACGCCGGCCACGACCACGGCGATGCCGGCCTGATCCGCGCGGGACAGGCGCTCGCCCAGGAACAGCCGGGAGAGCAGGGCGACCACCACCAGGGACCAGCCGTTGAGGGCCGCAACCACGGAGGCGTGGCCGTGCTTGAGCGCCACGGACAGCAGGACCACGCAGCCGAAGTTGGCGAGGGCCCCGCAGAGCCAGATCGCGCCGCGACGGCGGCTCTGCGGGGTCGCGAAGAGGGACCGCGGGTGCAGGATGTCGGCCGCGCCGTGCTTCATGGCCACCAGCCCCACCCCGTAGGCGCTGAACGCGGCGGTGCCCCAGAGCAGGGTGCGGAGGAGGGAGGGATCCATGGGGGGCGCAGCCTATCGGGATGCAGGCCGGCCGGCGCGCAGCCGACCCCGAGCCAAGCCCCACACTGCTAGAACGCCCCCATGACGCTTCGCTCCGAGGTCGCGCAGGCCATGAGCCTGGACACCCTGCGCTACTCCGCGGTCTGGGAGGACCACCGGCTGCTCGAGGGCGCCCTGGCCTTGGGTCCGGGCGACGATGTGCTCTGCATCTGCTCGGCGGGGGACAACGCCCTGGCGCTGCTGCTCGACGGGCCCCGGTCGGTCACCGCCCTGGACATGAGCCCGGCCCAGGCGGCGCTGATGAAGCTCAAGCTCGCCGCGCTGGCCCGCTTCGAGGATTGGGATGATCTGGCCGCCCTCATCGGTCTGCGCCCTGGCGCCCCGCTGGATCTCTACGACCGCCTGCGCCCCCACCTGGACGACCAGGCCACGGGCTGGCTCGACGCCCACGCCGACGACCTGGAGGCCGGGATCCTGCATCGCGGACGCCTGGAGGCCTACTTCGCCGATTTCCGGGCCCGGCACCTCGCCGATCTCTGGCCCGACGACCTCATGGATCGCCTGCTGGCCTGCGACCTGCCCGGCCAGCGCGCCCTCTTCGACGCGGAGGCCGACAGCCCCGCCTTCGCCCGGGCCTTCCAGGAGCACTTCGGCCGCGAGAACATGGAGAAGCAGGGCCGGGACCCCGCGCAGTTCGCCCACGTGGCCGGCGGGGACCCGGGCCGGTGGTTCTACGACCGCGCCTGCTGGGCCTTCCGCACGTTCCCCCTGGGCGACAACCCCTACGTCCAGCAGTTCTTCTTCGGCCGTTTGCACGACGACGAGGCCGCGCCCCGGTGGCTGCGCCCCTCCTCCTTCGGCCCCCTCAAGGAGCTGCTCCCGCGTCTTTCCCTGCACCTGGGCGAGCTGGAGCAGCTGCTGGCCGACAGCCCCGACGGCGCCTTCTCCCACGGCGCCTTCAGCGACGCCTTCGAGTACATGAGCCCCGAGCTCAGCGACGCCGTGTTCCGCCGCCTGGCCGAGCGCTTCCGCCCCGGCCGCATCGCGTGGTGGAACCTGCTGGTCCCCCGCGCCGCGCCCGCCGACGCCTGGCGCCCGCGCCCGGACCTGTCCGCGCCCCTCTTCGCCCGCGACCGCGCCTGGTTCTACTCGGCCTTCCACGTCGCCGAGTCCCTGCGATGAACGCGTTGGTGCGCGGCCGCTGGCTGGCCTTCGCGCTGCTGCTGGCCGCGGTCGGCGCCCTGGGCCTGGGCCTCCCCACGGCGGCGGTGCCCGACAACGCCCTCACCGTCTGGTTCCTGGAGTCGGACCCGGGCCTGGTGGCCTACCGCGCCTTCGGCGAGGCCTTCGGCAACGACGAGATCCTGCTGGTGCTGGTCGAAGCCGACGACGCCCTCGCCGACGACACCCTGGACCGGGTCGCCGCATTCTCGACCGCAGCGAAGGCCGTCGACGGCGTGGAGCGCGTGCACTCGGTGCTGACGGTCCAGGACGCCTGGAACGCCGACGGCACCCTCACCTTCGGCGACGCGCTCAGCCGCCCGCTCACCGACGACAACCGGCAGCGGCTGCTCAGCAACCCCCTGCTCGTGGACCGCCTCGTCTCCCCCGACGGCCGCCGGCTGATGCTGCAGGTGGAGATGGCCGCCACCCCCGACTTCGACGCGCGGCGGGACAGCATCGTGGCCGCGGTGCGGGAGCGGGCCGACGAGCACTTGGGCACCCCGAGGTTGGGCGGCATCGGCGTGATCTACTCGGGCCTCAACGTCATCACCCAGCACGACTTCGGCCTCTTCGTGGCGGTGGGCTACGTCATCATCTTCGGGCTCATGGGCTGGCTCTACCGCAGCGCGCGGCTGGTCCTGGC
>CALCXL010000578.1 GCA_937907595.1 uncultured Pseudomonadota bacterium | reverse complement strand
GTGGGGATCCGGGCGCGGGTGCCCATGTCGGCGAAGTCGACGTGGCCGGCCTCCTGGGCCGCGCGCAGCACGCAGATGGCGGTGTCCGCGTCGAAGCCGTCCACGGGCTGTCCGTAGAGCGGGCTCAGGTCGACCTTGCGCAGCCGGGCGGCTTCGCAGGCGATGGCGCGGGCCGCGGGCACCCGGGCTTCGGTCATGGCGAAGTCCAGGAAGCGACCGCCCCAGTCGGCGGTGACGGGGGCCGTCTCCGCCAGGTCGAGGATCAGCGGCACGTTGACCGCGGCCGTGGGATCCAGGGTGACCACCTGGTCGAAGATCGCGGAGGTCAGGCCGTCGGCCACCTGCTGGTCCAGGGACGCCCGGGCCCATCGGCTGATGTCCAGGGAGTGGGCCAGCGCCTCGTTCAGGGAGGCGAGGTCGATGGACTCTGCACCCTCAGCGCCCTCGAGCAGGTCGTTGAAGCCCTCGGAGAGGTCGTCCGCCGTCGCGCCGGAGCCGGTCAGGTCGGCCAGGCCGGGGATCGCGATGGGCGGCCCCAGGTCGGGTCCGGCCTGCACGATGTTGTTGATGCTGATGTTGACCGCGGCCTCCAGCACCTGGGGGTCGAAGCTTTGCTCGGCCATGGCGCCAGCGGCCAGGCGGGTGAGCTCCGTGCCCGCGGGGGAGTCGATGCCCTCGCTCTGCACGGCGGTCAGCAGCGTCGGGAAGGCAGCGCCACCCAGGGCCGCGATGTCTTCACGCACCTTGACCAGCTCGGGGCTGCCCTGGCGGAACGCCTCCTCGGGGAGGGCCAGCAGGACGCCCACCAGGCGCATGGCCTCCGGGTCCTCCTGATCCAACGCCCCGGTCTGGACATCCAGCGGGGGGGAACCGGCGCATCCGGCGCCGTCAGCGGAGCCGGTGAGGGCCTCCGGTTGCGCTACCCAGACGGCGGCGCCGCCCACGAGCAGAAAAACGATCGCAGGCGCAAACCTGCGGAGTCCTGGTTGCATGCTTCCTCCAGGGGTGAGCCCACACCCCGCAACGGGCCATGCGCTGCTCCCATCAGGCGCGGCGCATCACCCTTCTACCAACGCGCGGAGCTCCTGGAGAGTCTTTCGCACATCTTCTGGGAGGGTAGTCCCGCCGGAGCCGGAATACTCGATCGCCAGGTGCCATTCGAGGCGATCGAGGGCTTTTCGGGCCACGGGGCCTTCAGGAGCCATGCGGATCGCGGCCTCCAGGAGGCTCTGGACCTGCCCCAGGCGCGGCGACGTGCCCAGCCGGGACTCGACCCGACCCAGCAGGTAGTAGGCCTCCGCCGCCGCCTCCCCGCGCGGGTGACTGGCCAGGAAGGCGTCGAGGCGACGCGCCGCCATCAGGAGGCCCACCAGCCCCTGCCGGTCAGCGGGGAAGTCCTGCTGGGCCTGCGCGCCGTCGATGAGGGCGCGGGCGTCCTCCAGCGGATCCTCGAGGGCGGGCCGGGCGGCGACGCGCTCCAGGTCGGCGAGCCAGCGCTTGACGTCGCGCTGGGCCCAGCGGGGAAGGTCCGGGCTCGCCAGCAGGGCGGTGAGGACGGGCACCGGACGGACCAGATCGCCGCGCACGCGCAGGTTGAGGGCCAGGTAGTCCGCCACGCTCCACACGCGGGACGGGGAGCTGTCCGCCAGCAACGTCTCGTAGTTCTCCAGCGCCGCGTCGTACTGCCGGGTGGCCTGCTGCAGCTGCGCGAGCTCGGCGCCGCCGAGGGTCTCCACGTTCATGTTGTGGAAGAGCCGCAGGCCGAACTCGCCGCCGGCGTCGGCGGGGGTGCGGGCGTGGCAGGCGACACAGCTCTCGGTCAGCTTGCGCACCCGGTACCGCGCCTTGCCCGCCCGACCCTGGGCGAAGGCGTCGCGCGCCGCGGCGCTGTCGGCCGCCAGGGCGCGCGCCAGGTGCTGGAAGCCCTGATCCCGCTCGACGCCGTGCACTTGCAGCAGGTCGCTGCCGGCGGCCAGCGTCTCCAGGGCCGACGCGATGGCGGCGCGGTTCTCCTCGGCCTCGAAGGCGGCCTCGTCCACCGCCAGGGGCATCAACACGGCGACGGAGTCGAAGACCCGGTTCATGGTCTCCCGCGTGCGATCCGGCACGGCGTCGGCCCGGGGACCGGCGGCGCAGGTGACCAGGATGAGGGCGAAGAGAGGGAGCAGGACGCGCATGGGGCAGCCTCGGGTCAGGGCGGTTGCCCTCCGGGGATGCGAGGCATGTGCCACAAGCGCCGAAGGGGCCCTGGGGCCCGCAGGAGCCTCGGGGGTGGGACCGGGGCTGTGTCAATCAGCACGGAACCGGGACGCTCTGTGTGCGACCGCACGGTCGGCGGCAGCGACGCGATCAGAGCAGGCCGCGGGACAGGAACCAGAGGCCCAGACAGGCCAGGGAGGCCTGCACCGTGCGGCGGAACCAGAGCTCGGGCACGCGGTGAAAGGCGGTGCGCCCCAGCCAGAGCCCCCCGACCGCGGCCGGGGCGCCGGCCAGGGCCAGGGTGGCCTCCTGGGCGCCGAGCAGGCCCGACACGCCGTAGCCCACCAGCTGCGTGGCCGTCATGCCCAGGAAGATCAGCTGCAGGCAGGCCGTGCCGCGCGCGGGGGTCCAGGGGCGGGAGGAGACGTAGAGCACCACGGGGGGCCCGCCGCTGCCCAGGGAGCCGCCCAGGACGCCGCCCAGCAGCCCGGCCGCCAGACCCCAACGCTCGCCGCCCGCGGCCTTGGGAGGGCCGCCGAAGACCTGCATGGCCGTGCCCACCAGCAGCACCGCGCCCAGCCCCGCCAGCAGCCAGGTCGGCTCGCCGAAGCGCAGCAGGGCCACGCCGACGGGCACCCCGGCCAGCAGCCCCACCCCCATGCCCAGCGCGTCGCGCAGCACCAGGTCAGAGCGCAGCAAGTGCAGCATGCCGGCGTAGACGAAGACGCCGAGCAGGGAGACGGTGGGTACAGCGTCGCTGACAGCGAGGACGAAGGCGCTGATGCTCAGGGAGACGAGCCCGAAGCCGAAGCCCAGGGCGCCCTGCACCACGCCGGCGACGGCGAAGGCCAGGGCGACGACGATCAGCTCGGTGGGGAGCGGCACGGCCGCAGGGTAGCGGGTGGGGAGCGGCGGGAGTCTCGCGGGGGGTGACCCGGATGAGGAGGAGTAGCTCGGATCGGGGCTACGTGCGTCGATTGGGACGGCAGAGGCGGTGGGGCGCGGAGGGGTTTCGAGGGGTCTGGAGGGAGATGGGTGTGTCCCTGGTGTGTCCAGGATGCTGGTGGAGGATTCGTGGAAGACGTAGCTACACTAGGGGTGGACGTGGAGTCCGCCCCGAACCCAGGAGGCTCATGGTCGCGCTTCGACATGCCGACTCGCCACGGTCGCTTCACTTCTTCGCGACGCGACCGCCCGGTCTTCCGTTCCAGCGGGCTCAGCGAAGATTCGCCCGCCCCCCAGCGGCCGAACCGACGGACGCCCAGGAGCGGGCGTTGGTGGAGTTCAGCCTGCGTGTGCTGGACTTGGCGTTGTTCAGCGCGTGCCTCTGGGAAGCGCTGGCGGAACTGAAGATCACGTCCGCCGACCAGCTCGTTCGTCGGGTGGGCGAGGTGGACCGGATCGTCGAGGCGCGATCCGGCCGGCAACTCGAGTCGCTCGTCCAATCCGCGCTTGCCGCGCTGACGCCGGCCGTGCGCGACCAGATGCAGACCGACCTGGAGCCTTCGATCAAGCCGCCACCCATGGAGGAGATCGCTCGGTTCGTCCATGCGATCGTCGTGCTCTGTCCCATCGCCGCCATCGAGGAGGCGGCGAAGTCGGCGGGGATGATCGGCGAGGGCCACCTCTGTCGTGAGAACTGGTC
>CALCXL010000577.1 GCA_937907595.1 uncultured Pseudomonadota bacterium | reverse complement strand
CCGAGGGCGTCGACTGCATTGCCACCACCGACCACGACGTCACCGTGGACTGGACGGAGGCCCTGAAGAGCACCGGGCTGCTGGGGCACATCCTCTGGCTGCCGGGCCTGGAGGTGACCTCCGAGCAGGGCGCCGGCCACATCAACGCCTTCCCCTGGGCGCCGGAGCTGGGCGCCTGGGACCACCGCGACCAGGGGGCCGACGCCATCGTGCGGGGCCTGCGGGATCGGGCCCCCGGGGCGGTGCTGCAGCTCAACCACCCCCTCTTCGGGTCCATCGGGCTGTGGTCCCAGACGGGCCTGGAGGCGGCGACGGGCCTGCCCCGGACCGTCGACGACGCCGGCCACCCCACCGGGGCCACCACAGCCTTCGACGCGGTGGAGGTGGCCAACGGCAAGCACGTCGACGAGTTCGGCGGGGTGCTGGACGCCTGGGAGCGCATGGTGGACGCCGGGGTGCGCAGCGTGGCCACCGGGAACTCGGACAGCCACCGCATCGTCGGCCAGGAGCGCGGCTCCATGCGCACCTGGATCCACGTCGGCGACGATCGCAGCGCGTCGGCGGTGGTGCGGGCGCTGCGGGGCGACGGGCAGGTCATCGCCTCCAACGCCCCCCTGGTCCAGGTCCACGCACAGCGGTTCCTGGGCGGCCCCGTGAGCCTGACGGTGGAGGTGCGGGCGGCCTGGTGGGTCCCCCTGCAGACCGTCGAACTGCACGCCGGCGACCCCACGCGCACGGGCTCCTGGACGCCGCGCCGGTGGGAGCGGGGGGACCCGGCGATCGTGGAGCAGGTCGTCGACGGCGAGCGCCTCTGGACGATCAGCGCGACCTTGCCCGCCGAGGCCCTGGACGGCTGGGTGCTGGCCCTGGCGCGGGGTCGGGACGACATGCAGCCCTGGCTCGACGTACCGGCGTGGGGCATGTCCAACCCGCTGTACTTGCAGCCGTAGGGGGACCGCGACGGGATCACGCCAGAGGCGGGCCGAAGGGCAAGCCAGTCCGCCGCGCCGGTGCCCCCCGGTCCCAGGGACCCGCCAGGAGTGGTAAGGATCCCCGCCTGCGGTGGGTGCAGGAGGCGGAGGAGGTCGATGGTGCGGATCCTGACGACGGTGCTGCTGATCGCGGCCCTGGGGGCCGAAGCGCGGGCCGACGAGCCGGCGCCCCCCCCCGCCCAACCGCAGTCGGTGGACCCCGACGCGCCCCCCCTCATCGACCCCACGCTCGCGGAGGCCCCGGCCGACGTCGCGACCCCGCCCCGGCCGTCCCTGGGCCTGGTCTACAGCGGCGGGCTGGGCGGGCTGGCCCCGGCGCGGCTGCGCATGGAGCTTCAGGAGCGGCTGCGGCCGGCCCTGGAGGACGCGGGCATCACCATCGACGGCGTCGACGTCCTGCACGGGCTGCTGGCCCAGGAAGACCTGGAGCTCTGGCCTGAGGACGGGAGCGTGCGCTCGGCGCTGGCCTACGCCGCGGGGGAGGCCACCTGCGACGAGGGCGTGATCGTGATGAGCGCGCGCAGCCCCACCGAGCGCTTCCTGGCCGCGCCGGGCTCCCCCGATCTGGCCGTGCCCGACGCGGCCCTGGAGCCCCGCCGCTGGCAGCGCTGCACGGCCGGCGGCGTCGCAGCCATCGCCCTGAGCGACCCCGAGCGCCCCGGCGCGGCGGGCGTGAAGCTGGAGTCCTGGGACCTGCGCACGGCCTTCCGGTGGCGGGCCGGCGCCGATCGGTGGATCCAGCTGGGGCGCCCGCGCAACGAGCCGGGCCGCCGCGCGGGCGTGATCCGCGCCGCCCTGGACGAGCAGCCGGGCTCGACGTTCGTGGACGCCGGAAACTTCGTCGACCGCGGCACCGGCCTGGGGGACCCCCGCTGGGCCGAGCGCCGCGCCGTCAGCTTCGGCCTGCTGCGGGAGTTGAAGCCCGCCGCCCTGGGCGTGGGCGCCGCCGAGCTGGGCGCGGGCCTGGCTGCCCTCCTGGCCGAGGCCGCCGATCTGCCCTACGTCGCCACGAACTGGACCTGGGCTGGGGACCCCGCGCTGCCCGCCGTGCGCCGCGTGCAGGTGATCGGCGACCCGCCCCTGGACGTGGCCTTCCTGGCGGTCACCGACCCCGCCGCCGCCGCCCGCGCCCCGGGGCTGGCCGAAGCCGGCGTCGCGATCGTGGATCCCGTCGACGCGGTCAACGCGGTGGTGGACGAGATCGCGCGCTCGGACCGCCGGCCGGACCTCGTCGTCCTCCTCGCCGACGTGCCTGCGAGCGTGCAGGCAGCCTTGCGCAGCCGGCTCCGCGGGGTCGATCTCTTCCTGGGCGATCCCACCGCGGCGACCCTGCGCGTGGCGCTGCAGTACACCGAACTCCTGCCCGTCGGCCCATCGTTCAAGGCCGCGCCCATCACCCTGCCCCTGGATGGCATCGCGAAGGCCGCGGTGGTGCTGGATCCGGCGCCGGCCTGGATCGCCGTCGAGCCGCGGGAGGTCTCCGCCGACGCGCCCTCGGACCCGCTGGTGACCTCGACCGCGTCCCGGCTGCACGCCGCCCGGGCTCAGGATCTGGACCACGCGCTGCTCCCGCCCGAGACCCCCCTGGGCGGGGTGAGCGCCGCGCGTTGGGAGACCCTGATCTGCGAGGCGGTCCTGCAGGCGACAGGCGCCGACGTCGCCTTCCTCGGAGGGCTGCGGGGCACGCTGCCGACCCCGGGCCCGCTGACCGCCTTGCAGGTGGCGGATCGGCTGGCGGGCGGGCACGTCCTGGAGGTCCACCGGGCCGACGGCGACCGCTTCAAGGGCTTCCTCTACGCCGCCCAGGACGTCGCCCCGATCCACTGCGGGGCCGCCACGGGGGAGCTCAACCCCAAGGCCCGCGGGCGCGTCATCGACCCCCTGCGCACCTACCGCGTCGCCACCACGGACACGACCCGCGCCAGCACGCGGCTGGGCGACCTGCTGCCGAACGCCTCCAGCAACCTGATCGGTCACCTGCCCCAGTTCCGCCCCCTGGCGGGCTCCGGGGGCCACGCCACCCTGGACGACGTGGTGCTCGCCGCCCTGGAGTCGGCCGCCGAAGCCCCGGGCTGGGTGGACGCGGTGCAGGCCCGCTCCTCCAGCGACATCGGCCCCCAGTGGCTGCTGGACCTCAGCCGCCTGTCGCTGCGCCTGCAGCGCTTCGAGGGACCGCACACCGACGCCTACTCCTCGGTCCCGGAGTCGGCCCTGAGCTCCCCGTCGAGCTTCACGATCGGCGGCGACGCGGACCTGGGGTTGGAGGTGAGCAGCCGCCACGTCATCGCCGACCTCCGCTTCGCGGGCAGCTACGCCAACTACCTGGTCGACGGCCTGGCCCCCCAGGAGACCGCCGACACCTGGCGCGTCTCCTCCTCCCTCTCCCTGCCCGTCATCGCCCTGCCCCCGTCCACGCCCTTCCGCGTGATGCCCTTCGCGGAGCTGGGCTTCGACTCCGAGTTCACCCCGGCGGTGGACGACGCCGGCGTGGAGGCGCCCCGGCGAGCGGACCTCTCCGTCTTCGGCGGGCTCTCCGCCGCGCGCGTCGCCGGCCTGCGCAGCCTGCGGTTGGGCGCCTTCGTCAACCGCGACCTGGGGCGCCTGGACACCAAGCTCACCGAGTTCGGCGGCCGCTTCCTGGGCTCGACGTTCCACAACCCCCTGCCCCTGTCGGCCCTCTGGCTGACCACCGCCTGGGACGTGCAGGTCTTCGCGCCCACGGCGCAGGACGACAGCTCCGACCTCCGCCTGCGCATGTGGGGCGAGGTGCGCGGCAACGTCCGCCTGGTGCGCTCCCTCAGCCTCGCCCTCTACGCCCAGGGCCTGCTGGTGCAGGGGCGGGTGGCGGAGACGCAGGAGCCCACGGGCACCGTCACCGTCGGCGTCGCCCTGGACCTGGCCGCCACCCTCCGCCTGGACGTCAAGCCGGCCCTGTTCCCGGCCCCCCGCCGCCGCTGATCCGTCGGCCGCGCGCCGGGTTGGCCGCTCCGCCCTGGCCGGTGTAGGCTCGCGCCCCCTGACAGGAGGGTTCCCTTGGCCGTTTCCAGCGCTCAGCTCGACCAACTCGTGGACGCCGTCGTGGCCCAGGTCCGCCACCGGGCCGTCGGAGGCGGCGACCCCGCCCTCGACCGCGTGCAGTGGGAGCGGGGCTGGAACAGCAACGCCCGTCTCGTCTCCCCCCACGTCATCCACGCCCTGGGGCGCACCGACCAGCGCGTGGCCCGCCGCATCGACCACACCCTGCTCAAGCCGGAGGCGACGCGGGAGGAGCTGGTCACGCTCTGCCAGGAGGCGCGGCAGTACAACTTCTTCTCGGTCTGCGTGAACAGCAGCAACATCCCCCTCT
>CALCXL010000576.1 GCA_937907595.1 uncultured Pseudomonadota bacterium | reverse complement strand
ACGCCGCCCTGCACAAGCTGGTGCAGCAGCTCAAGGAGCTGGACGAGGACGGCGACGGCGTGCCCGACTACGAAGATGAGCAGAACGTGATCATCGCTCCGAACGCAGAGATTCCGTATCTCACGCTCGTGGGCGTGATGGACGCCACTCGCGACTACAAGCCCGAAGGCGAAACCGACAAGAAGGACCTCTTCCCTTACGTCGTGATCGCCGGCGGCGTGAAGTAGTCGAGCGAAGGATCTAGTCGATGCCTGCCAAGCGCCCGATCCCGAAGGAGGCCACCCTCAACATCACCTCGCTGATGGACATCATGACCATCATCCTGGTGTTCCTCCTCAAGTCGTACTCGACTGAGGACATCCAGATCGCGCCTTCGGACGACCTGCGTTTGCCGGTCTCCTCGGCGTCGAAGCCGCCGGAGCTGGCCGTGAACACGGTCATCACCAAGGTGGGGATTCTGGTGGATGGAGTGAGCGTTGTGGACGTCGCCGGCGGAACAGTTGGCGATGAGTACAAGCGCGGCACCCTGATCTCTCCGCTGTTTGATATCCTGAAGGAGAAGGCTGACGAGGCGAAGGCAATTGCCGAGTCCCGTCAGACCGTAACCTTCACGGGGCGACTGCTTCTGCAGTGCGACCGCGACATCCCCTTCAGCCTCCTGCGTGAAGTGATGTACACGGCCGGCCAGGCGCAGTTCGCAGAGTTCAAGTTCGTTGTCTACAAGGGCAGCGACTGAGCGGCCGCAAGGCCCATCGAGGTCCGGGGGTCGATTTGGCGGCCTTTGGAACAGTCCAGGAGCCCGTGCCGAGAAACCGCCGTCACGAGCCGTCTCATCGCCCGAGACAAAGCGTGACGCGGGTTGCAAGAGGACGTGAATGGCCGGCCAGGTAGCCAGTTCGCGGAGCAAGCAGTCCGCATCGCGCAATCGGCAGCCGCCGAGCAGGCGCGCCCCTGAACACAAGATCCTTCGCATTGGGATCATCCACAACGGTCGCATCATCGAGGAGCGTCTGATCCCAGCGGGACAGGACGTGAGCGTCGGTGACAGTCCGAAGTGCACGGTGGTCATTGCGGAGTCATCGCTTCCCCGCAAGAAATTCGATCTGTTCACGGAGAAGCAAGGGCGCTACACGCTCAACTTCACCAAGCAGATGCACGGCAAGGTGTCCGTCGCCGAGCAGATCGAGACGCTTGCGAAGCTGGCGGAGCGGGGTGTCGCGCGCAAGCGTGGCGACCACCACTCGCTGCACCTCAACGACCGCAACCGCGGCAAGGTGTACGTCGGGGATCACACGATCCTCTTCCAGTTCGTCACGCCCCCCCCGCAGCCGGCCAGGCAGCGCAGCAAGGACTTCCACGCGTTCAACTGGAACGAGGTGGACTGGGTCTTCATGGCCATCCTGCTGCTGTCTGCGTTGCTGCACACGGCGGCCGTGATCTGGATCGAGAGCCAGCCCCCGCCCAAGCAGATGCGTCTGGAAGACTTTCCCGATCGCTTCGTGCGCATGATGCTGCCCGAGGATGCCCCCGAGCCCGTGGTTGAGGAGAAGGTCGAAGACGCTCCCATCACGGACGAGGGTGTGGCCGAGGACGCACCGCCCGCCCCCGCGGAGGCGGAGGAGCCGGCGGAAGCGGCCGGCAGCCAGGATGAGCCGCCGGAGGAGCCGGCGGAGTCGGCTGAGGATCGCGCGGACCGCATCGCGGACGAAGCGAGCAGCAAGGGACTTCTGGCCCTCATCGGCACCACGGGCGACTCGTCCACGGGCGATGCGGTTGCGGACCTCCTGTCGGACGCCAACTCCCTGAGCGACGACGTGGGCGCTGCGCTGGCCAACTCCTCGGGGGTGGCCATCGGACGCCGCGACAGCGACCAGTCGGGTCTGCGCGGCGGCGGCGGCGGCGACGGAGCAGCTGGCGACAGCGGCGTCGGCGCGGCCAAGGGCGGCAAGGGCGGCACGGTCGAGAAGAAGCAGACGGAGATCAAGGGCACGATCAAGACGGGCACCGCGGACATCTCCAGCAGCCCTGAGGATCAGCAGTCGATCGCCCAGACGATGAAGCGCTACACCGGCCGCATCAAGCAGTGCTACGAGCGCCAGCTGAAGAGCGACCCTGACCTCAAGGGCAAGGTCTCTGTCTCCTTCGAGATCGGCACGGACGGCAACGTCTCCGGCGTCGGCATCGAGGAGAACTCGACGGGCAACGCCGAGCTGGCCAACTGCATCAAGCGCGAGGTCAGCCGGATCCGCTTCGTGCCGCCCCCCGAGGACGACGTCGAAGTTGCGGGCTACCCCTTCATCCTGGCGCCGGGCTAGGTCTGAGGCCTCATCGCCTCTGCCAGCGCAGGCCGCGTTCAGCGGCTCGCCCCGGTCCGTGGGCTCTCTCTCTAGAACTCGGATCGCTGGATTCGGATCGGGTCTGCGGCGGCCCGGTCGGAAGTTTTGACAGGCGCGTCCACCGATCCCATACTTGAATCTTGTAGACTGAAGCCTGTCTGCGAGGAGCGTCATGAACAAGCACGTCCAGCATCTGCGATCGGCCACTCGGGCCCTCAGCCTCGCCCTCTCGATGGCCCTGGTGCCCGTGGGCGTGGCCTCCGCTCAGGACTCGGACGCGTCCGCCGCTGACGAGATGAGCGGGCGCAACCTGACGCTCAAGCAGAAGAAGGACTTCGCCACCAAGTCGGTGGCGGATCTTGAAGGCTCGGTGCGCAAGCTCCTCAAGATGATCGAAGACGCCCAGAAGGCGAACGATCTGATCTTGCTGAACTGCTTGAACGACAAGCTCGGGCTCCTGCGCGGCGCGCAGAAGGCGTCCTCGGACTCGGAGTTCAATCTCTCGGAGGCTGCGGCCCGCGAGAACGCCGACCTGGTGGAGCACAACTTCCGCAAGCTCTTCATCGCAAGGGATCAGGGGATGACCCTGGCGGCGGAGGCTGAGGCCTGCGTGGGCCAGGTGGGCAGCTTCCCGGGGCAGACCCGGATGGTCGTCAACGTCGACGGCGGTGGCGCTGAGGACGGTGAGTACGGCGTGGCCTCGTCCAGCACGACGCGGCCGGACGCGGCGTCCGATCCGGGCTAGAGCCGGATGGATGCGCCCGCGGTCGAGCGCACGACTTGCGGGATACGACAATCTCAGGCAGAACAGCGCGTCGATTGTGGGGGAGGGCTCCACAAGTCTCAGAAGGCAGTCTTCGGACTGCGGCGAATGTTGATTGCGGATGACCCCGTAGCGGGGTGCGGAGGCGGAACGCGGTGACGCAACGGAGGCCACTCGGAATGACGGCCGCGGTGCGCGCGGTGCTCGTGGCAGCTGTGCTGCTGGCGGGTACTTCGGCGTATGCGGCGGAGTCGGGGCTGCCGGTTGGTGACCTGGTGTTCAAGCCTGGCGTGCGCGTCGGCTTTGTCTACGACTCCAACGTGTCCTCTGTGGCCACGGCCCCGGGCCCGGACATCGGCATCGAGGTCCAGCCGTACCTGGGCGTGGTCTACGCCGGCGACAACTTCCGCTGGGACCTGAACCTCCAGTACCGGCTGCTGAAGTACGCCAACCTCAACAGCGTCAACCACAACGCGTACTCCACCTTCACCACCTTCGCGGTGCGTACGAGCTTCGACGCCAACCGCAGGGGCAAGGTCGGCTTCTACTTCGCGCCGGCGGTGAACAACCGCTTGGTGCGCACCGGCTCGGAGAGCGCGTCGGGAGACACCGTCGGCGGAGGCCAGACGGGCTCCGACTACGCGCTGACGGTCGCCGCCCCCATCGAGGTCCGGCTCCGGCCCACCAAGGCCGTGACGCTCACGCCCAAGGTCTCCTACGAGCTCGCTCGTTACTACTTCCCCGACGGTCCCTTCGCTCCGAACCCTGTGGTGCTCGGCCAGAGCCACCTCATCGACGGTGGCCTGGGCTTCGACTGGCGATTCTTCCCGCGCAGCCACCTGCTGGTGGACTTGACCGGCGGCTACAAGCACTGGCAGACCGAGGTGGTCACCGTGCCGGGCAGCGTCATCGGCAACCAGAATCCCTCCGCTCACTTCCGGGCCCTGGCGGGCATCCGCGGAGACATCACGCGGAAGCTGTCGATCATGGTCCAGGCGGGCTACGGCAGCAGCTTCGCCATCGGCGCGGAGGCGCTGAACCTGTCGCCCGAGGGCGGCATCCTGGGTCGCTTCGAGCTGGGCATCCGGCCGGTGACCACGCAGCGCCTGGCCTTCGGCTTCAAGAGGGACTTCTCCAATCCCTACTACGCCCAGTGGCAGGTCGATACGCAGGGGTACTTCAAGTACAAGGGCCTGTGGTTCGGTCGCCTGGGCACCCAGGTGGACTTCTCGTACATCTACCGGAACCTGAAGGCCCCCTCGGGCGGCGCGGACCGGAACGAGCACCAGATCACCGCCGGCGTCCTGCTCGAGCTGATGATCGCCGAGTGGTTCCACATCGACGCGTCGTACCGCTTCAGCGCGATTCCGACCACGGACACGAACGAGGCCGAGTACATCAACTCGCGCGTGCTCGTCGGCGTGACCCTCGGCTTCAAGTAGCCGTCCGGCGGGCCAAGGGCCCCGCGCCTCCGCTCCCTCCATCGATTACCATGCGCCCCCCGCAGCCCTGCGGCAGGAGGACGCCATGAGCGATGGATATTTCGTCCACCCCAGCTCCATCGTCGACGATGGCGCGGCGGTGGGCGCCGGCACCAAGATCTGGTTTTTTTGCCACGTGCAGGCCGGCAGCACGATCGGGGAGCGCTGCATCTTCGGCCAGAACGTGAACGTGGACCGCGACGTGGTCGTGGGCAACGGCGTGAAGGTGCAGAACAACGTCTCCATCTACAAGGGTGTGACTGTGGAGGACGACGTCTTCCTGGGCCCCTCCTGCGTGTTCACCAACGTCTTGAACCCCCGAGCCCACGTCGAGCGCAAGGCGGAGTTTCGGCCGACCCGCGTGGGGCGGGGCTCGACCGTCGGCGCCAACGCCACGGTGGTGTGCGGACACGATCTTGGGGACTACTGCATGGTCGGCGCCGGGGCCGTTGTGACCCACGATGTGGCCGCCCACGCCCTCGTGGTGGGGGTGCCGGCTCGGCAGGTGGGCTGGGTCTGCCGCTGCGGCGAGCAGCTGGAGTTCGAGCGGGATGCGGCCCGTTGCACGGGGTGCGGCGATGCGTACCGACAGCAAGCAGGCCGGGTCAGCCGGGCGGAGGTGGGAGCATGAGCAGCGATCGTGATCTGGGTCTGGGCGTCGTTGGCGCGGGGTACTGGGGCAAGAACCTGGTGCGCAACTTCGCGCGCACCACGGGTGCCCGCCTGCTGTCGGTTTGCGATCTGTCCGAGGCCAACCGGAACCGGGCGGCGTCGCTGGTGCCGGGCGTGAAGGTGACGGGTCGCTTCGAGGACCTGCTCGAGGATCCCGCGATCGGGGCCATCGCCGTCTGCACCCACGCGGCCGCTCACCACGCCCTGGCGCGCGACGCGCTGCTGGCGGGCAAGCACGTCTACGTGGAGAAGCCGCTGACGCTGGAGGTGGCCCACGCCGAGGAGCTGGTCCGGTTGGCCAAAGAGCACGGGCTGACGCTCATGGTGGGGCACCTGATGCTGTTTCACCCCGGCATCCGGTGGATCCGGGAGAGGCTGGTCGCCGGGGACCTGGGCACGCCCCACTACCTGTACCTGCAGCGGCTGAACCTGGGCATCGTGCGCTCGGACGAGAGCGCGTGGTGGTCGCTGGCACCGCACGACATCTCCATCGCCCTCTACTTGCTGGGCTCTCGCCCGCGGGACATCAGCGCGCGGGGCAACGCCTACCTCCGGGACCGCATCGAGGACGTGGTGTTCGCCAACCTGCAGTTCGAGGGCGGGCAGGCGGCGGAGATCCACACCTCCTGGCTGGACCCTCACAAGATCCGCAAGCTGACCCTGGTGTGTGACACCAAGATGGTGACCTTCGACGATACGGAGCCGCGGGAGAAGATCCGGGTCTACGACAAGGGCGCCGAGCGCTCGGTGGACTATCAGACCTACGCCGAGCTCATCTCCCTGCGCCAGGGGGACATCTGGATCCCCAGCCTGCCTGGCACCGAGCCGCTCTTGCTGGAGTGCCAGCACTTCGTCGACTGCGTGCGGGACGGCAGGGAGCCGGACACGTCGGGCCAGCAGGGCCTGGACGTGGTGCGTATCCTCTGCGCCGGCCAGGCCTCCATGGCCGCGGCGGGCACCCCCATTCCGGTCGGCTGATCCCTCGGGCGGGCCGCCCGCGTCGAGCCATCTGGGGCGCGGGAC
>CALCXL010000575.1 GCA_937907595.1 uncultured Pseudomonadota bacterium | reverse complement strand
CGTCTCCCAGGGCATGCCCACGGTGCTGGTCAGCAAGCTGACCGTTGGAGGCGAAGATGCAAGCTGATCTGCTCAAGCAGGCGGCCGACGCCGTCGCGGTGGCCCTGGAAGCCGGCGCCGACGACGCCGTGTCCGCGGTGTCCTGGGGGCGCTCGCTGGAGTTCCAGTTCCGCGACGGCCGGCTGGAGAAGGTCCAGGAGAACATGTCGCGGGGTCTGGGCGTGAGCCTGTACGTCGACGGTCGATTCTCCAGCCACTCCACCAACGACATGGACCCCACCCGCCTGCGCGGCTTCCTGGACGAGGCCGTGGCGCTGACCCGGCTGCTGGAGCCCGATCCCTACCGCCTGATCACCCCGCCGGAGCTCTACGAGGGCCGCGCGGACGTGGATCTGCAGCAGGTGGACCGCGGTCTGGTGGACCTGGACCGGGAGACCCGGGTGGACTGGTGCCGCACCCTGGCCGACGCTGCGTCGGACCACGAGGAGGTCATCTCCTCCACCAGCGGGGTCATGGACTCGCACAGCGTGAGCGCGCGCGTGGCCTCCAACGGCTTCGAAGCCGCCGTGGAGCGCACGTCGGTCTGGTACGGCTGCGAGACCACGATCCGCGAGGGCGAGCACAAGCGCCCGGAGGCCTACCGCTGGGTCGGCGGCTCCCACCTGGAGGGCCTGCCTTCGCCGGCGGAGACCGGGGCGGAGGCCCTGCGCCGGGTCCTGGCGCGTCGGGGGGCGGCCAAGATCCCCTCTTGCCGGACCACGATGATCGTCGATCGGGAGGCTGCGCCCAGCCTGCTGGGCCGCATCTTCGGGGCGATGGGCGCGGGCTCCATCCAGCAGAAGCGCAGCTTCCTGGCCGACAAGCTCCACGGCTCGGTGGCCTCGTCGGCGCTCACGATGCGCGACGACCCCTTCCGCCCCCGCTCCCTGGCCTCGTGCCTCTTCGACGGCGAGGGCATCGCCACGCGCAAGCGGGACATCATCGTCGGCGGCGACCTGCAGATGTTCTTCGTGGACACCTACTACGGCCGCAAGCTGGGCTGGGAGCCGACGACCTCGGGCACCAGCAACGTGGTGTTCGATCATGGCGACCAGGACCTGGCGGGGCTGGTGGCCGGCTGCCAGGACGGCATCTACGTGACCTCCTGGTTGGGCGGCAACGCCAACATGACGACCGGCGACTTCTCCTTTGGTCTGCGCGGGCACGCGGTGCGCGGCGGCGCACTGGCCGAGCCGATCTCGGAGATGAACGTGACCGGCAACTACAGCGACCTGCTGCAGAAGCTGGCTGTGGTGGGCAACGATCCCTTGCCCTGGTCCACCTTCCGCAGCCCCACGCTGCTCTTCGAGGACATCCAGTTCAGCGGATCGTGAGTCCCGTGAGCGCTGTGCGTGTCGACGTCGATGGCCCCGTCTGGACCGTCGTACTGCATCGTCCCGAGCGCCGCAACGCCGTGGATCGCGCGACCGCCGACGCCCTGGCCGACGCCTTCCGGGCGTTCGACGCGGACGAGCAGGCCAGCGTGGCCGTGCTCTGGGGGGACGGCGGGACCTTCTGCGCCGGCGCGGACCTCAAGGCGATCGCGGAGGGCGAGCCCAACCGCCTGGACCCCGACGGCGATGGCCCCATGGGCCCGTCCCGTCTGCGCCTGGACAAGCCCGTGATCGCGGCCATCTCCGGGCACGCCGTGGCGGGCGGGCTGGAGCTCGCCTGCTGGTGCGACCTGCGCGTGGTGGAGGCCGACGCCGTGTTGGGGGTCTTCTGCCGGCGCTGGGGCGTGCCCCTCATCGACGGCGGCACCGTCCGGCTCCCCCAGATCGTCGGCCTGGGCCGGGCCCTGGACCTGGTCCTGACCGGGCGCGCCGTGTCCGCCGACGAGGCCCTGCGCATCGGCCTCGCCGATCGCGTTGTGCCCGCCGGGACCGCCCGCGCCGCGGCCGAGGCGCTGGCCCACCAGCTGGCGACCCTGCCCCAGGCCTGCCTGCGCGCGGACCGCCGGGGCGTCTACCGCAGCTTCGAGTTGGGGCGCGACGCGGCCCTGCAGGAGGAGTTTCGCGACGGGCTGAGCGCCCTGGCCCAGGGGGGAGCGGCCGGCGCCCAGGCCTTCGCCGACGGCGCGGGACGCGGCGGCGCACCACGGGACTAGTTCCCACGAAGACCGTGTGTAATCAGTGACTCACGCGGCTCACGCGGCTCACGCGACTCACGCGATCGGCAGGCAGACCTCGGCGGCCGGCTCCCGCAGGTTGTAGCGGCTGCTCATCACCCGGCCGTAGGCCCCAGCGTTCTCGATCAAGATCACGTCGCCCGCCGACGTGGCCGGCAGGGGGCGATCCCGGCCCAGGATGTCGCCCGTCTCGCAGATCGGGCCGACGACGTGCGCGTAGCCGGTGATGGGCTCGCCCAGGCGGCTGAGGTTGTGGATGCCATGCCACGCGCCGTAGAGGGCGGGGCGCAGCAGCGAGTTCATGCCCGTGGCCAGGCCCACGAAGGCGACATCGCCCTTGCTGCGCACCTGGGTTACGGGCGCCAGCAGCACCCCCGCCTCGCTGACCAGGTACCGCCCCGGCTCCATGCGGAGCTGCACCGACAGCCCCTCGGCCAGGGCCAGAAGTCCCTCGTTCACCTGCTCCAGGTCCAGGGGAGCCTGGCCGGGCCGCTCCACCACCCCCAGGCCGCCGCCCACGTCGATCCACTCCAGATCGGGCAGCTGATCCCGCAGGCGCATCAAGCCTTCCAGGGTGCGTCCCCAGGAGCCCGGATCCAGGATCCCGCTGCCGACGTGGCTGTGCAGGCCCGTCACCCGCGCGCCGGCCGCGTCCGCCGCGGTGCGGAAGGCCGCCAGATCCGCCGCCGGGTGCCCGAACTTGGCGTGAGCGCCGGCCGTCACCACCTTCTCGTGGTGCCCCAGCCCGCCCCCGGGATCGACCCGGACGGCAATGGCGCGCCCGTCGAAGGAGGCCTGCTCGAAGATGTGGGGGCCGTCCACCGTCACCTCGGCGCCGGCGGCGAACGCGATGGCGTACTCCTCCACCGGGCAGAAGTTCGGCGTGAAGAGGATGGGGATCTGGTCCCCGAGGACCTCTCGCACCCGCGCGACCTCGGCCGCGCTCACGCACTCCATGGCCAGGCCGGCCCCGGCGATCGTGCGCAGGACGTCGGGGTGGGAGTTGGCCTTCATGGCGTAGTGGATGCGGCTCACGGCCGTCAGGGAGTCGACCAGCGCCCGTCCCCGGGCCCGCACGGTGGCCAGGTCGTAGACGTAACGCGACGCGCCGTCGGCCACACACTCCAGCAGCTCGTCCCGCCGGTCCCACCACCAGGGCCGCGTCCCCGCCTTCGCCGCGGGCGGCGCCGCCCCCGCGGTCAGCAGCTCCCAGCTGGGCCCGAACAGGCCTTCAGCGCCCTGCTTGGGCAGCAAGCGGGCGTGAAGCTGCGCCACCAGCTTGGGCGCGTCGTCCTCGTCCACCACGAAGGAGATGTTGAGGTCCTCGCTGCTCTCGGAGACCAGGTGCACGTCGTGCTCGCGGAACACGGACAGCGCCGGCCCCAACTGGTGCAGGACGGTGCGGATCCGCCGGCCGACGATGCTGACCACCGCCGTGGGGTGCACCACCTCCACCTTGCCCAGCGCCTTGAGCCGCCCGAGCAGCTGCTGGAAGGGCGCGCCGTCCACGCCCCCGGGCACCCGGTCCAGCGTGAGGCTCACGGCCGCCTGGGAGGTGGCCACCAGGTCCACGGAGATCCCGCAGTCCTCGAACGGCGCGAACACCCGGGACAGGAAGCCGGGCGCCCCCCACATCTCCAGGGTGGAGATGGTGAGCAGGGTCACGCCCCGGCGCTGCACCACGGCCATCACGGCCGGCGCGCCGCCTTCGGCGCCGGTGATGAGGGTGCCGCGGGCGCTGGGGTCCCGGGTGTTCCGGATCTCCACGGGGATGTTCGCCCACGCGCAGGGCACCAGGCAGCGGGGGTGCAGGACCTTCGCGCCCATGGCCGCCAGCTCCTGGGCCTCTCGGTAGCTGATGCGTCGGATGAGGCGGGCGGTGGGGATCTGGCGAGGATCCGTCGTGAACATGCCGTGCACGTCCGTCCAGATCTCCAGGGACTCCGCGTCGATGAGGGCCGCGAACAGGGCCGCCGACGTGTCCGATCCCCCCCGGCCCAGCAGGCAGGTGTGGCCGTCCGCGGTGCGGGCGATGAAGCCCTGGGTCAGCACCACCGAGCAGGCATCGGCCGCCGCCTCGGCCCCGATCAGATCGCGCGAGGGCGGCACCGACGCCTCCAGGAACCGGGCCTCGTCGGGGGTGTTCGGCTCGGCGTGGCTGGTGAGCAGCTCCCGGGCGTCGACCCGCTGGCAGGTCACCTCGAACCGGGCCAACGCCGCGACGCCCAGGTGGGTGGAGGCCAGCTCGCCGAAGGACATCACCCGCGCGCGCAAGCGAGGCGACGCCTCCCGGGTCAGTCGGATCCCCTCCAGCAGCCGCCCCAACTCGTCCAGGCGCTCCGCGACGGGCGCGTACTGGACCGCCTCCAGGCCCAGATCGGCGGCAAGGGCCTCGTGGGTGTCTCGGATCCAGGCGAGGGAAGTCAGCTCACGATCGCCCAACGCCTCCTCGATCGCGGCCTCCAGGTGGTTGCTCACCTGGGACAGCGCCGACGCGACGATCCAGACCCGCTTGCCGTCCGAGCGCAGCTGCCGCACGCGGTCCGCGATGCGACCCCAATTCTCGGCGGTGGCGACGGACGTACCGCCGAACTTCAGGACGACCCAGGGTGCGGGCATGGCAGGCTCCAGCCGGCGCGTGCGCGCGCTCGGGGCCGCGGACCCTGCCACAGGAGGCAGGCGGTGGAAAGGTCGCTCCGCCGCCGTCCCGGCCTTGCTTCCCCCCCGGGCTCCCACGATCCTCAGCGGCCTGGAGGTTGCGAGTGACCCTGCAAGCGATCCGCTACGACGACGAGGGCCTGCACCTGCTCGATCAGCGAGCCCTGCCGCAGGCCACCCGCTGGATCTGCTGCCGGAGCGCGGCGGAGGTGGCGGACGCCATCGCGCAGATGGTGGTGCGGGGGGCGCCGGCCCTGTCCATCGCCGCTGCCTACGGCCTGGCTCTGGCCGCCAAGCGGGGCGAGAACCTCGACGCGGCCCGGGATCGCCTGGCCGACGCGCGCCCCACCGCCGTGAACCTGCGTTGGGCCCTGGATCGCGTGCGGCAGGCCCCGGATCTGGAGGCCGCGGCCCGGGCGCTGCACGCCGAGGACCTGACGATCAACCTCCGCTTGGGAGCCCATGGCGCGCCGCTGTTGCGCGACGGGGTGGTCACGATCTGCAACACCGGCGCGCTGGCCACCGGCGGCCACGGCACCGCACTGGGCGTCGTGCGCAGCGCCCTCGCGGAGGGTCGGGAGCTCCGCCTCTACGTCCTGGAGACCCGGCCCTACGACCAGGGCGCCCGGCTGACCACCTGGGAGTGCGTCCAGGACGGCATCCCCTGCACGCTGCTGGCGGACTCCATGGCCGGCCTGCTCATGCAGCAGGGCCGCGTGAGCTCGGTGATCGTGGGGTGCGACCGGGTGGCGGCAAACGGGGACACGGCCAACAAGATCGGCACCTACTCGCTGGCGGTTCTGGCGAAGCACCACGGCCTGCCCTTCTACGTCGCCATGCCCCTGTCGTCCCTGGACCGCGCGTGCCCCGACGGCGCGTCGATCCCCATCGAGCACCGGCCGCCCGGAGAGCTCTTCGACGCGCTGCCCGTCGACGTGTGGAACCCGGCCTTCGACGTCACACCGGCGGCCCTGATCACAGCCTGGATCACCGAGGATGGGGTCTGGCGGGTGCTGCCGAACGAGTACTGAGGGTCCGCTGTCCTGCGGCGGCGACGACGGCGCTGTCAGCGACTCACGCCATCCACGGCGGTCGCCCCGGGCGGTGGGCCCAGGCCAACGCGCACCAACCGGCGATCAGGCAGAGGCCGCCCAAGGGCGTGACAGCTCCCAGCCAGCCGACGCCGCTCAGCACCAGCGCGTAGAGGCTGCCGCTGAACAGCACGACCCCGATCGCCATCAGCTTCGCGGGCAAGGCGTGCCGATCGCTCGCGATGGCGGCCAGGACCACGGCGTGGGCCAGGTGGTAGCTGGCCGCGGTCTTCCAGGTGACCAGGGCCGCGGGGTCCACGTGATCCCGCAGGCCGTGAGCACCGAAGGCCCCCAGGGTCACGGCCAGGGCGCCGAGCAAGGCGGCGACGAAGAGGGTGCGTTCGCGATCCATGGCTGCGAAGCGTACCAGCCCCCTTGCCTCCAGCCCCCTCGGATGCTCCGCTTCGCCTCATGCACGACCACGCTGCCCTGATCACCCGCTTCTACGAGGCCTTCCAGCGCAACGACGGAGAGGCGATGGCCGCCTGCTACGCGCCGGACGCCTCCTTCTCCGATCCGG
>CALCXL010000574.1 GCA_937907595.1 uncultured Pseudomonadota bacterium | reverse complement strand
GGGGCTCATGGTTCCTCCAGGACGGTGCGGATGACGCGCTCCAGGGCGGCGAGTCGGAAGGGCTTGCGCAGGACCTCGAAGCGGCCGCCGAGGCTGCGACCTGCGCGCTCGAAGAACTCCTCGGGCAGGCCCGAGATGAAGATGACGGGCAGCCCGGGGAAGCGCTCCCTCAGCGAGCCCAGCAGCTCGAAGCCGTCCATGCCGGGCATGGAGACGTCGGTGATCAGCAGGTCGGGGCGGCGGGCGTCGGGCCCCAGCTGCTCCAGGGCCTCGAACCCATCGGGCGCCGAGCGCACCGTGTGGCCGGCGTGGGTGAGCGCCTGCTCCACGATCTTGCGGACGGGCTCCTCGTCGTCGGCGATGAAGATGTCCAGGCGCCGGGATGCCCAGTCCTCCCCGCCGGCCTCCTCCTCCGCTGGCGCGATCGGCGCCGGCACGGTCGGCAGCACGACCTCGAAGCGCGTGCAGCCCGGGCGCGACCTCAGCCGCACGCCGCCGCCTCCCTCCCGCGCCACGCGCTCCACCACCGCCAGGCCCAGGCCGACGCCCTTGCCGGCCTCCCCCGTGGTGAAGAACGGCTCGAAGATGCGATCCACCAGGTCTGGGGGGATGCCCCGGCCGTCGTCCTCCACGGCGATCGCCACGGCGGGGCCGGCGGGGGGGCCCGAACCGACGAAGCCCGACGCGTCGGGGGCCACCGTGCAAGGCGCCACCGCCACCTTGACCACGCCCCGCCCGTTGAGGGCGTTGCGGGCGTTGGTGACCAGGTTGAGCACCAGCTGCTCCACCTCCAGGGGGTCAGCCAGGACCCACAGGGGGCCCGCAGTGGCGACGTCGACCTGGATCCCGTCGCCGGCCGCTCCCCGCAGCACCGGGGCGACCCGCGCGATCAGCGAGCCCAGCTCCAACGTGGTGGGCTCGCGGTGCCGGCGGCGCGCCACGGCCAGCAGCCGGCTGGTCAGCTCCGCGGCGTGGGTGGCGGCCAGGGCGGCGCGCTCCAGGTGCTCTTCCTGGCTCGCCCCGCGGAGGACGGCGCCCCGGGCCAGGTCGATGCTGCCGACCACGGCCATCATCAGGTTGTTGAAGTCGTGGGCGATGCCGCCGGCGATCTGGCCCATCAAGGCCATCTTCTCCGTCTGGTGGACCTGCTCGCTGAAGCGGCGGGCCGCGGTGACGTCGCGCAGCGAGAGCAGCCGGCAGGGCTGGTCGTCCCAGAGGAGCTCCCGGGAGCTCACAGACACCACCCGCTCCCCTGCCCCGCTCCCCGGCAGGTGCAGATCGTCCCCGTCCGCCAGGTCGGCCAGGTTGCTCGCCGGGGCCGCCGCCGGACGACCCTCCACGATGTCCCCGAGCAGCGCCTCCGCGGCGGGGTTCAGGTAGACGATGCGGCCGCGCAGGGAGCAGACCACCAGGCCGTCGGCCGCGTGCAGCAGGATCTGCAGGGCCTTGTTCCGACCCGACAACCGACGGATGTCGCCTTCCTGGGCGTCGATGAGGCGCTTGCGCTGCAGCGCGCGGCGACAGGCCCGGTGGAGGGTGCGCCCGTCCAACTGCAGCTTGGAGAGGAAGTCGGTGGCCCCGGCCTCGATCGCCCGCCGCTCCACGCGCGGGTCCTCGCTGCCGGTGAAGAGGATCAGCGGGATCGTGCAGCCGCTGCGCCGGGCGGCGCCGATCAGCTCCACGCCGTCGCGTCCGCCCAGGCCCGCGTCGATGAGGGCGATCTCGTGGTCCTCGCGCTCCAGCGCCTGCAGGCCGTCGGCGAAGTCGCCCACCCAGTCCAGGGCCCAGGCGTCGGCGGCCGTCGTCTCCAGCAGGAGCTGGCAGAGCTCGTAGTCCGAGCGGCTGTCGTCGACGATCAGAACGCGGGCCGGGCCCGCCGTCGCCTCCACCGCCTGCAGGTCCCCCGACATCCGTCCCCCCGAAAGACTTCATAACACGGCCCCCCACCGTGCGGGAGCGCGGGGGCCAAAACGCTGTCGCAGTGCCATCCTGGAGGATCCGGGCCGGCCCCCCAAGCGCCGGCGCGACGGGGGAACTACGACGCCGCGGACAGCACGGGGCTGCGTCGGGTCGTTCAGCCGCTCCGGGCCCGCAACGCCGCCAGCAGCTCCTCCAGGTCCGGCAGCACCTGCGCGATCGCCTCCTGCTGGTCAACGGGCAGGTCCTCGCTCCAGCCGCCGACGACCCCCTTTCGGTGGTAGCTGCTGCGGTCCTCCACCCCCGGGCTCCGGCCGGCCTCACGCTGGAACCGGAGCCCCGCCGCCGTGGCCGCCGCGAAGCCCCGGGGCAGGTCGATGCCCAGGTGCTCGGCAACGCGCTCCACCTGCCGGATCGGAGCGTCGATCAGGGCGGCGTAACCCACCAGCAGGGTGCCCGGGGGCGCATCCACGGCCGCGCGCAGGGACGCAGCGAGGGGCGGCAGGACCATCGACGTCACCGCGGCGAAGGCCCGCTCCTGAGACATCCCCGCGAAGGCGTCGGCGGCGGGCCCGGCCAGGGCGTACCAGCAGGTGGAGAGCACGACGTCGCGGGGATCGCGCCAGGCGTAGAGCAGGCGCAGGTGGGGTCGCTCCGTGCGCTCGTCGCCGGCCAGGAAGTGGGTCTTGGCGCAGTGCGCGACGCGGCCGGTGGCCAGGAAGCGCCCCAGCCGGAGGTCCTCCGCGTCGCCGGGGGCGTTGGTGGGAAAGTCGTCGTCGCGGCCGCCCTCGAAGGGGCCCGAGCTGAGCGTCGTGCCCGTCG
>CALCXL010000573.1 GCA_937907595.1 uncultured Pseudomonadota bacterium | reverse complement strand
TGCTCGAACACCCCGACCCGGCCGCGGTACCCCAGGTTGTTGCAGTACACGCAGCCCTTCGCCCGGTGCAGCGTCGGCGCAGTCGCGCCCGACGGGAACTCCAGTTCCAGGCTCTTCACCGCGTCTTCGGGCAGGACGTAGGGCTCCTTGCAGTTGGCGCAGAGGCGGCGGACCAGGCGCTGGGCCAGGATGCCGCTGAGCGACGTCGCCATGAGGAAGGGCTCCAGGCCCATGTCCAGCAGGCGGCTGATGGCGGCGGCGGCCGAGTTGGTGTGCAGCGTCGACATCACCATGTGGCCGGTCAGCGAGGCCTGGATGGAGATCTGCGCGGTCTCCACGTCCCGGATCTCGCCCACCATGATGGCGTCGGGGTCCTGGCGCAGGATGGAGCGCAGGCCCTTCGCGAAGGTGAAGCCCGCCTTCTGGTGGGTCTGGCCATGGCAGATGTCGGGCAGGTCGTACTCGATGGGGTCTTCGAGGGTGATGATCTTCTTGGTGGCGGAGTCCATCTCCTTGAGCAGCGCGTACAGCGTCGACGTCTTGCCCGAGCCCGTCGGCCCCGTCACCAGCAGGATGCCGTTGGGCTTGTTGACCGTGGTGCGCATGTCCGCGGCCAGCGCGTCGGGGAAGCCCAGGGTGGCCAGGTCCAGCTTGAGCCCGGAGCGGTCCAGGATCCGGACGACGATGACCTCGCCGTACTTCGTGGGGAAGGAGCTGACGCGGAAGTCGACCCGTCGCCCCTGGAACTTCATGGAGAAGCCGCCGTCCTGGGGCACGCGGCGGTCGGCGATGTCCATGCCCGCCATGATCTTGCAGCGCGACAGGATGGCCGATTTGTAGCCCTTGGGGATGCTGGGGCGGTCCTGGAGGATGCCGTCCTGGCGGAAGCGCACGCGCAGGTGCCGCGCCTTGGGCTCCAGGTGGATGTCCGACGCCTTCACCTGCAGGGCTTCGACGATCAGGTTGTCGATGAGGTCGATGATGACCGACGACTTGCTCAGCTCGGCGGGGTCGACCTCGTCCGCCGACCAGCCGAACTCCTCCTCCATGGTGGCGTTGGCGTCGCGGTTGAGCTCGGCGTTGCGGCCCAGGCCCTCGACCTTGACCAGGTTGCCCGTGCGCGCCTCGATGGCGGCGTCGATGGCTTCGGCGGTGGTGTAGTTGGCGTGGACCTGGCAGCCGGTGGCGAAGGCCAGCTCCTTGAGGCGGTCCAGGTTGGTGGGGTCGTCCATGGCGACCGTCAGGTGCTTCTCCACCTTGAACAGCGGGATGGCGCGCACCCGCTGGATCATGTGGAAGGGCAGCATCCCGGACACCGCAGGGTCCTGGTAGGAGGGCTCCAGCCGCACGAAGGGCAGGCCCGCCTGGTCGGCCAGGGCGGCGTACAGCGTGGTCTGCTCGATGAAGCCCAGCTCCAGCAGGACCTCGCCCAGGTACTTCTGCTCCTCCGTCTGCTCGCGCAGGGCCTCGGCCAGCTGGGTCTCGCTGATCAATCCCCGGTTGACGAGCATGGCGCCCAGGGACTTCCAGCGGCCGGGGCCGGCGTGGGCGGGAACAGAGAGTGCGGTCGTGGCCATCGGTGGTCCTCCGGATCGCTCCCCGCCCGGTCCGTGCTTCGCCCTGCTCCCGATCGGAGGAGGGGGACCACGAGGTGGGATCGCGCTCTCCCCTTCATCGGCCGGGATCGCAGCAGGTTGAGGCGAATGTGTGGGGAGGACCCGAATGGGGGAGGGGGGTGGGGGCCTGATCCCCCGCTGCCCTGATCGGGCCGGCTGGGCTAGCTTGCCGGGGTGCGTACCCCCGCTCTTCTGTTGTCGCTCGTCCTCGCCCTGGTCTCCCTGCTGACCGCGTGCGAGGTCGAGCCCGAGCCCCCCGTTCCTCCCCCGACGCTGGACGACGGGCTGGTGGTCTCCCTCGCCGACGGCACCCTGGAGCTCCGACGGGGCGGCGCCACGCTCCTCCGCTTCCCCGCGGGCTCCCTGCAGGTGGGCGAGCTGTCCGCGCTCAACGACAACCGCAGCTTCGATCCCGCGGCGCTGGACCCGTCGATGGAGACGCCGCTCAACGAGCTGCCGGTCTGGCGGCGGGCGACGTCGATGGAGCTGGCGGGGGACGGGGGTGACCCCTTCCTGGCCGAGTCGGTGGAGCTGGCCCTGGCCTTCGAAGGCGGGACCCGCGCCTCCCTGCACATCGACCACCCCGGCGAGGATCGCTGGACGCTGGATCTGGTTCCGGAGCCCGGCGGCCCGCCCATCGGCTTCGTCCGACTGGCCCCGCGCGTGTCGTCGACCGAGGGCTTCTACGGCCTGGGCGGCGTCCTGGACAGCCCGGAGCACCGGGGCCGCACCCGCGCCATGCAGCTGGAGTTCGACGGCAGCGTGGAGAGCGTCAACAACGAGGCCCACGTGGCCGTGCCGCTGCTGATCGGGACGACGGGCTGGGGGCTCTTCGTGGAGGACCCGCACCCCAGCGTGTTCGACGTGGCGACGCAGGCGGACGACCTGGTGGAGGTCACGGTGGGCACGGGCATGGACACGTCCGCCGGCCTGCGCTTCCACCTCTACACGGCCGAGCACCCCCTGGACGTCACCCGCCGCTACTACCAGACCACGGGGGACCCGCTGCTGCCTGCGCGCTGGGGGCTGGGGCCGGTGGTGTGGCGGGACGAGAATGAGGATCAGGCGCAGGTGCTGTCGGACCTGCAGACGATGCGGGATCTGGACCTGGCGGCGTCGGGCTACTGGATCGACCGGCCCTACGCCTCCGGCGTCAACAGCTTCGACTTCTCCCCAGACATGTTCGACGACCCCGAGGGGATGATCGCGCAGGCCCACGCCCTGGGCTACCGGATGGCGCTGTGGCACACGCCCTACGTCGACCCCGAGGGCGCGGCGGAGCTGCACGACGTCGCCATCACCGAGGGGTACTTCCCGCTGGATGCGCCCCCGCTCTTCAACAACTGGAGCCTGCCCATCGACCTGACCAACCCCGAGGCGTATGCGTGGTGGCAGGGCCTGATCCGCCGCTACACCGACCTGGGGATCGAGGGCTTCAAGCTCGACTACGCCGAGGACTTCGTCCTGGGGCTGGCCGGCGGCCGGCTGCGCTGGAGCTTCTTCGACGGCAGCGACGAGCGGACCATGCACCACCGCTACCAGGAGCTGTACCACCGGGTCTACGCCGAGACGCTGCCGGAGGACGGCGGCTTCCTGCTGTGCCGGACGGGCATGTACGGCGACCAGAAGAACGTGTCGGTGATCTGGCCGGGCGACCTGGACGCGACCCTGAACCGCCACGGGGTGGAGGCCACCGACGGCGACGAGACCTACCTGGCCACCGGCGGCTTGCCGGCGTCCCTGGTCGACGGGCTGAGCCTGGGGCCGTCGGGCTTTCCCTTCTACGGATCGGACACGGGCGGCTACCGGCACGCGCCGCCGAGCAAGGAGACCTTCACGCGCTGGTTCCAGCAGACCGCCCTGTCGACCGTGATGCAGATCGGCACCAACGCCAACGACGTGGCCTGGGAGCTGGGCGGCGCCAACGGCTTCGACGAGGAGATGCTGGGCTGGTACCGCGAGTTCGTGCGGCTGCACCTGCGGCTGTTCCCGACCCTGTGGACCTACGCGAAGGCGCTGGAGGACGACGGGCGGCCGATCATGCGCGCCTACGGGCTGGCCCGGCCGGAGCTGGGCCTGCACCCCGCGGACACCTACTTCCTGGGCGACTGGCTGCTGGTGGCGCCGGTGCTGGACGCCGGGGCGACCACGCGGGCCATACCCTTGCCGCCGGGCCGCTGGATCCACTGGTTCACGGGGGAGGTGCTCGACGGGGGCGACGCGGGGCGTGAAGTCACAGTGGACGCGCCCCTGTCCAGCTTGCCGCTGCTGTTGGCCGAGGGCGGCATCGTCCCGCTCTTGCGCCCGACCATCGACACGATGTCCCCGACGGACGACCCGGGCGTGGACTCCTACGTGAGCGACGCGGGGCTCCTGTGGCCGCGCATCTTCCCGGGGCCGGCCACGGCGATGACGCTGTTCGACGGCGCGGTGATCGAGGGGGAGGACGACGGCGCAGTCGTGCGTTTGCAGTGGGCCGACGGGGACGAGTTCACCCAGGGGGCGGTCGTGGAATTGCTGGGGATGAGCGCGCCGGCGTCGGCGATGCTCGACGGGCAAGCGATGGACGAGGCAGCGGGGCTGGACGAGGTCGTGGCCGCGGGCGGCTTCTGGGCCGACGGAGGCTCGCTGTGGCTGCGCGTGCCGGCGGGCGAGCACCAGGTGGTGGTCACGCGCTGACAGGTTCGACGGGAACGGCCGACGGAGCGCTGATCGGCCCTACTGCGGCTCGATGTCCGGGAGGACCATCTCCAGCCAGCTGCGGGCGATGGGGTCGGAGTTGGCGGCCTTGCAGGGAACCTGGACCAGGGCGCGCACGCCGCCGCCTCGGGAGCCGGCGGGCAGGCGCTCGCCGGGGCCGGCCGCGATGGCGTCTTTGCTCACCCACGTCTCGGTGCCCTCGGGCACACGGGCGACGACGTTGGCCTTCACGGGGACCTCCGCCGGGGCGTTGTAGTACTCGCTGAAGTCGCCCTCCACGAAGCAGGCCTTGCCGCCGATGGCCCACACCGCCTCCCCGCCGGGCGGGGGCAGGTCCAGCTGGACGGTGAAGGTGTCCGGGCCGGTGGTGCTCTTGGCGACCAGGGAGAGGGCCTTGGCGATGCCGCCGGCGCGGTGCAGGCGTCCGGCGTCGACCACCACGGGGCCGTCGGGCAGTCCCTTGAGCTCCAGTGAGCCGGGGGTGCCGTTGTGGATCGTCACCCCCGTCGACGGCGCGCAGGCCGACAGCAGGGGCAGGAGCAGGAGGGGGAGCCAGCGCACGGTCGAAGTGTAGCCGGGGGAGGGGGGCGCTGGATGCTGGGGTGCGCGGGTGCCTCCCTTCGATCACCCCCGCCCCTCAACTCCTGGCGATCCCCGCCGATGAGATCGATCGGCAGGAGGAACCATGGCGATCGATACGCGGCCGCTCGAGACCCTTCGGGACGCTGAGAAGCTCCTGGACCTGGTCTACTCGACCTACGGGCTGACCTACCACCGGTCGTTCATGTACGACGCGGAGCGGGTGATGGAGCTCAACGCCAGCGGCGCGGTGAGCTCGTTCCTGGCGGCGGATCGGGAGACCGGGAGGATCGTGGGCCACCTGGCCGCGATCCGGCCCTACTTCGAGATCACGGCCCCCCGCCCCAGCGATCACGGCCCGCCGGTGGTGGAGGTGGGCCTCAGCATCGTCGACCCCGACTACCGCAACCAGAACGTGCAGGGCGCGCTGGCCATCGAGCTGGTGCAGGGCATCTCCGTTAACAACGCCAACCTGCGCGGCTTCTACATGAAGTGCCTGACGGAGCACACGCACTCCCAGAAGTCCGCGCGGCGCTTCTGCGGCACCGCCACCGCCCTCTTCCTGGGCGGCGTGCCCTCCTGGGTGGTCTGCGACACCGGCGAGCGACACTCCCGCCAGCCCAAGACCACCCTGCTGATCCACTGCCCCTACGGCGACGCCGAGCGCCGCGCCGTGCATGTGCCCGCCGGCCACGTCGACGCCCTGGCCGACCTCTACGCCTCCTGCCGCCTGGAGCGCGAGCTGCTGCCCGTGAGCGCCGCTGCGCCGCCGGCGGGCCCGACCGCGATCCGCCAGCACTTCGACCCCGCCCGCCGCCAGGGCGTCCTGCGGGTGAGCCGGCCCGGCGCGGACCTGGGTGCCGCGGTCGCGGCGAAGGTCGACTGGATGCTGCGCGGCCACATGGAGCACGTCACCGTGCTGCTGCCCCTGACCGGCCCCGGCGTGGCCTCGGCGGTGGGGGAGCTGGAGCGCGCGGGGCTCTTCTTCGGCGGCGTGGTCCCGGACCTGGAGGGCGTGGACACCCTGGTCATGGAGGCGCTGTCGACCACGGTGCTGGACACCGACTCGATCATCGTCCTGGGGGAGGAAGCCGAGCGCCTCAAGACCCACGTGGTCGAGGCCTGGCGCAAGGCCAGCCGGATCCGGATGGCGCAGGCGGGGTAGGGGGGCCGCCCGGCTGTCGGATCGGTGCTCCAGGGAGGCGAGGGCCGCCGCCCGGGAGGGGCGGTGAGGCGGGGACCGTCGGGCGAACCCGGGGCCCCCGCCCCACACTCAAGCCGCTACTGGAAGCGGATGTTGTCGACCAGGACGACGGTGGCGTAGCTGGAGTCGCCGACGTTGGAGACGCTGAAGTTCAGCACCACGTCGCCGGTGTGGCCCGCCAGGTTCAGCGTGCCCACCTGCCAGCCGGTGTGCTCCTCGTCCGAGGAGCCGCCGCCGGTCAGCGGCGGGAAGTTCGCGAGGGTCGAGCCGGCGATGCCCACCCCGTTGACCGTGGCGACCGTCACCGTGGTGCTCCGGCTGCTGGACGAGATCCCCGCCGCGAACGTGTCGTCGAAGATCCCGCCCACGTACTGATCAAACTCCGCGGAGATGAAGTCGTAGTCGAAGAGCAGCTGCGTGGCGGTGGGCGGCACGACGATCGGTCCGCTGGAGGCCCGGCTGTAGTTGCCGTTGATGGCGACCGTCGCGCTGAGCTGGGGGGAGCCGCTGTCGCTGCTGAGGCCCAGCACGTAGTCGCCGTGGATCACCGGGATGTCGCCGTTCGGCACGCTGACGATCCCCACGTCGCCCTGGGTGTTCCAGCTGGTCAGGAGCATGTCCTCGAAGCTGAAGTCCGTGACGGCCGGCGGCAGGATGCCGGTGGTGAAGGAGAAGGTGTAGTCCGCGCTCAGCGTGTTGCCGCCGTTGTCGGTGATGCCGTTGGTCGACGTCAGGTGCACCTGGATCGTGCTGTTCGTGGGGAAGCCGCCCGCCACCGTGAAGTGCAGGACCGTGTTGCCCACCGAGCTCAGCTCCTCGTTCCACTGGCCGTAGAGCGGGCCGCCCGCCGTGGTGTCCGTCACCGCCATCGACAGGTCGCTCAGCGTGGTGCAGTCGATCTTGTCGTCGAAGTAGATGGTGATGGGCGCCAGGGGGACGTTGTTGGTCGTGCCGTTGGCCGGCTCCACCTGGATGATGGACAGCGGCGTCGTGTTGGCCGGGACGTTGGGCGTGACGGGGCAGTTGCCGATCTGGCTGCCCAGCTCGCAGTTGCCGTCGCCGTCCAGGTCCTGGTAGCCGGGGTCGCAGCCGCAGGTGGCCGGTCCCAGGTAGTCGAAGCAGGCTGCGTTGGTCCCGCAGACCGGCGCGCTGGCGGCCGAGCAGGACAGCTCGCAGGACGTGTTGACGTCGTTGTCCTGGTAGTCGGCGTCGCAGCCGCAGGCCGCGGTGCCCGTGCTGTCGCCGCAGCTCGCGTTCGTGGTGCAGCTCAGGGCGGCGGTGGCGCAGTCGGCCTCGCAGGAGCCGTCGCCGTTGTTGTCCTGGTAGCCGGCGTCGCAGCCGCAGTCCGCCGTGCCGGAGCTGTCCGAGCAGGTCGAGTTGCTGCCGCAGCTCAGGGCCGCCGTCGCGCAGTCGGCCTCGCAGTAGCCGTCGCCGTCGTTGTCCTGGTAGCCCGCGTCGCAGCCGCACTCGGCCAGTCCGGTCGCGTCCGAGCAGGTGGCGTGGGCGTTGCAGGTCGGGTTGGCCGTGGCGCAGTCCAGGTCGCAGGCGCCGTCGCCGTCGTTGTCCTGGTAGCCGGCGTCGCAGAGGCACTCGGCCAGGCCGCTGGTGTCGCTGCAGGTGGAGCCCGTCCCGCAGGAGGGGTTGGCCGTGGCGCAGTCGGCGGCGCAGGTGCCGTCGCCGTCGTTGTCCTGGTAGCCGCTATCGCAGGCGCAGGTGGCGGTGCCTGAGGCGTCGTCGCAGGTCGCGTTGGCCGAGCAGGCGGGGGCGGTGGCGCAGTCGGGCGAGCAGACGCCGTCGCCGTCGTTGTCCTGCTCACCGGCGACACAGCAGGTGCCGCAGTCCGAGCCGCCGCAGTCGACGTCTGTCTCGTTGCCGTCCTGCACGCCGTTGAAGCAGGACGCGGGCACGCCGCAGCCGACGTTCGGGTCGATCGTGAAGTCGCAGATGGCGTTGTTGTCAGGCACCAGGGTGCCGCACGCGCTGCCGGCGTTGCCGTTGACCGTGTAGCAGAGGTCGAATCCGCAGCCGCCGGGGTAGCCGGGGATGGGCGCGCTCTTGCACCAGTCGCACTCACCGACGGACGCGCTGGCGCAGTCGGGGTCCACCACGCCGCAGCCGCAGTCGCAGCCGTCGTTGTTGTCGTACTGGGCGGGGTTGCAGTGCCAGGCGCCGCCGTTGTTGATGACCGACATCACGCTGAAGGTGCTCGACGTGATCTCCACGGCCCCTGCGAGGTCCGTGAAGTCCAAGCCCGCGCCCCAGGTGGAGGCCGCCTCGTCGTCCAGGCGCATGACGCCCATCAGATCCGGGGTGCCCGTGTAGGGGAGCGTGATCGTTACCGGCGTGTTGAAGGCCTGGCCGTGCGGGCGGACCGCGTAGACCCAGTCACCCAGCAGGACGACGCCCACGGGCAGGCCCGCGACGTCGGAGGGGGCAAGGCGCTCGATCTCGATGGTCACGTCGGCGTCCAGCGCGCCGGCCGGCACGTCCACGGAGCCGCCCGAGGGCAGGCTCACCGTGCCGCCCGCGGGGCCGATCACCGCGCTGGCGATCTCGGGCGTGGAGGCGGAGTCGTCGTCGTTGGGAGCGGAGTCGTCGTCGTCGTCGTTGCTGTCGTCGTCGTCGCCGTTGCTGTCGTCGTCGTCGCCGGCGGCGCTGTCGTCGTCGTCGGGCGCGGTGTCGTCGTCGTCGGGCGCGGTGTCGTCGTCGTCGGGCGCGGTG
>CALCXL010000572.1 GCA_937907595.1 uncultured Pseudomonadota bacterium | reverse complement strand
TGCGAGCGCACCTGCAGGCTCCGAGTCTCGGGCCGCTCCCTCCTACCCCACCGCCACACAAACCACCGTCACGTTGTCCCGCCCGCCCGCGATCAACGCCGCCTGAAGCAGCCCCTGCACCACCCGGTCCGGCGCGTCCTCATGCTCCTGCACGATCTCCACAATCCGCGCGTCCGGCACCTCCAGCGGCAGCCCGTCGCTGCAGATCAGCAGCAGGTCCCAGTCGTCGGGGTCCAGCGTGTGCCGGTCGATGCCGAGGCCCCTGGGGTTGCCGATGTAGTCGGTGATCTTGCCGATGCGGTCGTTGTGGTCCTCCGTCAGCTGGACCAGGCCGGTGCCGTTGACCCCGTAGATGCGCGTGTCGCCTACGTG
This sequence comes from uncultured Pseudomonadota bacterium, assembly GCA_937907595.1. GTDB lineage: Bacteria > Myxococcota_A > UBA796 > UBA9615 > UBA9615 > CALCXL01. Next base: position 3,516 of record CALCXL010000572.1, on the reverse strand, counting down.
GAACAGCTCGATGCGGTCCTCGGTCGTCCAGGCCAGGCTGACGACGCAGGCCATGTTGAACAGCTCCATGTCCGCCGCCTGGCGCTCGCAGACGCGGCGGTTCGCCTCGTGCAGCAGCGCCTCGATGCGATCGGGGCCGGCGCCGTCGGGCTTGCGGTAGTACTCGAACAGCGTGGTCTGCGTGATGTCCGCGCTGATCTCGCCGCCCTTGCGGCTGCCCATCCCGTCGATGACCCCGAACAGGTAGCCGCCGCCGCGCTCCTCGACCACCGGCACCCCCGGGCCGAGCATCAGCACCCGGTCCTGGTTCAGCTTCTTGATCATCCCGCGGTGGGTCTCGCCCGCTGCGGAGAGGTAGTCGCCCTCGCGCAGCGCGGGCAGGTTCACGGTCGTTGGCGTCATCGGTGTTCCCCCTTCGCGAGCAGTCTACGCACGGCGCCGGCCAGGCCTCGCTTCACCGCCATCGCCGCCCCTTCTTCGCGTCCGCGTCGCGCTTGCCCAGCCAACACACCTCACCCCAGGGCGCGGGCACGGTGCCCTGGTCCGTGAGCACCCACAGCGTGGGGATCGGGGGCTGATGCTGGGGTGCGTCGCCCCAGCCGTCGGTCAGGTAGAGCAGGACGTCGGCGTCCGGGGCCTCGCGCTCGAACCACTCGAACGGCGGCCGGAGGTCGGTGCCGTTCCCTCCGACGAAGCGCAGATCGTCGACGGTGAGGGGTCGGTCGGGGCTGTACGTCTCCACCGAGCGGATCGCGTCGTCGCAGCACAGGACGGTCAGCTCGTAGGCTCCGAAGGACTCCACCAGACCGATCAGTTCCCCCGCGAACTGCGGGAGGTCCTCCGCCGTGCTGACCGACGTGTCCACCACCACCACGAGCTGGATCTTCTCGGCGCGTCGGGACGGCAGGTAGAGGCCACGGGAGACGTAGCGGCGGTTCGGGGGCAGCCAGCGGCGCTCGCCGCCGTAGGCCGAGGTAACGAAGCGCCGGAGCACCTCCTGCCAGGGCACCGTCGGGTTGGTCAGCGGCTCGAGGTAGGGCAACAGCGCCCCGCCCATGGCGCGGGCCGCCCCGGGCGCTCGCTGGGCCGCTGCGACCAGCCGCTCCTTCCACACCGCGTCGTCAAGGGGGTGCAGGGCGGGGGAGTAGTCCGGGTCGACCACCAGGTCGCGGGCGTCGGGCAGCTCCAGGCCTGGCTCGTGTACGTCGGCGCGGTGGCTGCGGGGCTGGACATGAGGCGGGAGGTCTCCGAACAAGTCAGCCATGGGCCCGAACGGGCCCCAAGAGTCGGGCTCCTGGTAGTAGTCGTCGTCGCCCTCGCCCTCGCTTCCGTCGCGGCCCTCGTTCTCGCTCTCGTTCCCGTCGTCGACCTCGCCCTCGCGGTCGCCCGAGCCCTCGTCCTCGTCCTCGACCTCACCCTCGCGGTCGACCTCGCCCTCGTCCTCGCCACTGACGTCGCTCCCTTCGCCGCCCTCGCGCCCCTTCTCCTCGTCCGGCCACAGCCCCAACAGCTCGTACACCTCCTCCGCTGGCAGACCTTCGCACCCCTCGAAGAGGATCCCGTCCCGGGGCATCTGCAGCTTCTCGGCCACCAGCAGGGCGTTGACCTCGTGGTCGATGGCCGCGTTCCAGCGCTCGTGGTCCCGGCCCCCAGCCCGACCGATGTGCCCCAACGCGCAGTGCCAGACCTCATGGCCCAGCACGAAGAGGCGCTCGGAGTCGGCCAGACCGGCGAAGAACCTCGGGTTCAGCCAGATCGTGTGCCCGTCCGTCGCCGCGGTCGGGATCCGGCAGTCCACCACGGGCACCAGCTCCAGATGGATCGCCAGTTGGGCAAGGAACGGGAACTGGAAGACGAGGGCGGCCCGGTCGGCCTCGGCCCGAGCGCCGCAGGTGCGCTTGCTCCGCTCCTCCTCCTCGGTGGGACGACGCACCGCGGGCGCAGCGCCTGCCTCCCCCCCCGCTGCCACGCCGCCCACAGCGCCCTGTTCCTCCGCCACCGCTCAGCCCTCCCCGCCCGGCAGGAGCGGCGCCGCCAGCGGGTCCTCCCCCATCAGATCCGCCGCCGTGACGGCGCCCTGCAGCAGGTCCGCCGCCAGGGGGAGGTCCGCCGGCAGGCGCCCTGCGACGGCTTTCCGGGCGATGTTCGAAGCCTCCCGGTGGAACCGCGCCACGAACGTGGGCCCGCTGCGGCTGCCCCAGGCCGCGAAGCGGGGATCCATCACGAACCGGGCGACGTCCTTCGGCTTGCCCGCATTCATGCAGTCGACCGCGAGCATCGCTGAGAAGTCGGCGGGCAGCCGCTCCAGGAGCGTGAACAGCGCGTCGAACGCGGCCGGTTGGTTCGGGGCCTTCCACAGGTGCCACGCAACGGAGCAGCAGAGCGCGTAGCGCTGGTCCGCCCGCTCGGGGACGACGATCGGCACCTTGCCCGCCAGCATCTTCGCGATGTCGGGGACCGCCTGGTGCCACTCGCGGAAGGCCACGTACTGCAGGCCTGCGCCCGCACCCACCAGCCCGCAGACGACGTTGCGGAAGGTGTCGGGCCCCAGCCGGTCGGCCAGCTCCGTCTCCAGCCCGACCCGCTCCCAGGCCCGGGGACTCGGCCAGCCGCGCTCCAGGTGCCCACTCATGTCCAGCATGAGCATCGGCTGGAACCGCAGGAAGGCGACCACGTCGGGGTGCACGCCCTCCTGCTGCGCCCAGCGCACCCACCCGTTCAGATCCGGCCGGACCTCCAGGTGGCAGAAGCGGTTGGCCAGGGCCGAGGACATCGTCGTCGCCACCGCGCGGTCGCCGGTCCGGTTGCCCGCCGCCATCACGTACCAGCCGGGCGGCACCTGGTAGAGGTCGCCCAGGCGGCGGTCGAGGATCAGCTCGTAGGCGGCCACCTGCAGGGTGCGATCGGCCGCAGTCAGCTCGTCGAAGAGCATGATCCCGCGGCTGTTGGGATCGCGCGGGTACTCGGCCGGCAGCAGCCACTGCACGACTCCGTCGACGGGCACCGGCAGCCCCCGCACGTCCACCGGCTCGCGCTGGGCCAGCCGGATGTCGACGAAGCCGATGCCCCGCTCCTCGCAGATCTGGCGCACCAGCGCGCTCTTGCCGATGCCGGGGGGGCCCCACAGCATCGTCGGCGGCAGGGTGCGCGCCCGCTCCGGGCTCTGCCAGAGGGCATCCAGGTGCACGGTCACGGCGTTGCGCACCTGCTCCAGGGTGCAGGTGGTCGCCAGGCCTCGGCTCGTGTCGGGCTTGCTCATTGGATCGTCTCCCCGTGGGAGCTCGAGGCCCCCGTGTTCGTGGATGCTCGTGGCGCCAGGAGCGACCCGCTCGGGGGCCGCATCAGCAGCGCCAGTGCCTGCTGCTTTCGTTCGATGTCGCTCACGTCCGAAGCGAAGCGGGCCAGCTCCACCGTCGCCTCCGAGACGCCCAGATCCCGCAGCGCGCCCAGCAGGTCCAGCCCCTGCTCGTAGGGCATGCGCTTGCCGATCCAGCGCGCGAACGACCCCGCCAGGGC
>CALCXL010000571.1 GCA_937907595.1 uncultured Pseudomonadota bacterium | reverse complement strand
CGCCGTAGGTGGCGTGGCTCAGCGTGACCGGCAGGTTGCCCGTGTCCACGCCCGCCTGGAACAGGCCCTCGCCCAGGTAGACCGTGGGATCGCCCTCGTTGTAGTGGCCCGAGGGGTAGCTGGGCCCCGAGGGGTTGGCCTCGTCGTTCTCCAGCCACTCGCCCTCGGTGACGGTGACCTCGCCGATGTCGAAGGACTCCTGCAGCACGTCGTCGCCGCCGCCCTGCTGGTGCACGCCGTCGGGCCCCGCCGAGTAGAGGCCGGGCCGGAGCTCGAACGAGTCCTGACCGGGCTCGCCGCCCTCCGTGATGCGCACCCACATGTCCTGCTGGATGCCGTGATCGGTGGTCAGCACCGTGGCCTGGTCGTGCACGTAGCCCAAGGCCAGCTCGCCCGGCCCGGTGTCGTCGTCGTCCGCGGCGTCGTCGTCGTCCACGGCGTCGTCGTCGTCCACGGCGTCGTCGTCGTCCACGGCGTCGTCGTCGTCGGAGGCCAGGGACGAGTCGTCGTCGTCGGCCGGCGCCTCGGGGCAGCCGAGCAGGAGGAGGAGGGCGAACAAGGGCAAGATTCGGTGCATGGTGACTCCGCCGGGAAAGATATCTACCGGCCAGTAGATAGCCAGCGCTTTTTCCCCCGGATGTCGAATCAGTGGGCGACCTCGAGGCTCAGGCCGCGGTGGTCCCGCCCGAAGCCGGCCTCCTGCAGCGCCGCCGACAGGGGGCTGTCCCCCGCGGGCTGCCCGTCGATGCGCTCCAGCCGCAGGCGCTTGCCCCGCCGCTGCGCCGCCACCTTGCACAGGGCCCCCACCGCGGCCCGCAGGCAGCGCTCGTCCTGGGCGCCGGGCAGGGACAGCAGGCTCTTGCCGCTCTTCTCCACGAACAGCACCGGCTGGCCGTCCACCGTGATCAGGGAGGCCCCTGGGACCCGACGGGGACCTGGCCCCGCCTCTCGCGCGGGCCAGGGCAGGGCCGCGCCCCAGGGGTTGGCGGGGTCGGTGGCCGGCAGCACCACCACCAGGGGCTCGTCCGTCGGGTGGCGGGCCGCGCGCAGCCGGTCCACCGCCCCGGGCAGCGCGAACTGCGCCCCGCCGAGCCCCTCCACGAAGTAGCCGCGGCGCACCCGCCCGCCGTCCTCCATCGCCTTGAGCACCGGGTACACCGCGCTGAAGCCGCCCGTCAGCCCCTCGGCCAGGGCCGTCTCCCGGCAGACGAGGCCGTGCCGCTCCAGCAGCATCACCGCCAGGGCGTGCGCGCGCTCGGTCGGCGTCACCGGCCCGCCCCGGAGCTCCTCCACCAGGGACCAGCGCCCCCCTGCCACGACCATGCGCCCCCGCCGGCCCGCGGTCTTGCGCGCGCGACCCAAGCTGCGAAGAGGCGCGAACGTGTCGTTGGTGACCAGCCCCGCCCAGACCAGGTCCCACAAGGCGGCCTGGAGCTCCGGCATGGGCGGGTTGCCGGCCGCCATCGACAGGCCGGTCAAGAAGGAGGCGCCGCGGGTCTGCAGGCGCTCCAGCAGGGCCAGGTGCATGGGCTCCGTCGGCGCTTCCTGGGGTTCGGGCAGCAGCGCGACGCTCTCCCGGCGGTACAGGGCGACCTGCCCGTCGGAGCTGCCCAGGGCCGAGCGCCCCACCCAGACCCACTCGCCCCGGGCCCCCAACTCGTCCAGCTGCCGGGGCTGGAAGTCGGGCACCCGGGCCGGCAGCAGCCGCCCCTCCAGCTCCGACCAGGCCATCGGCAGGCCCTCCAACTGCAGCAGCGCCTCCTCCAGGCGCCCCCGCCGGGCCCGTGCGCCGATCTGGTGCCAGCCGGCGCAGAAGCGGGCCAGCACCTCGGCTTCCACCGGCGCCACCTCCCCCCGCACCCGGGCCAGGGTCCGTCGGCGGATGCGCCGGAGGACCTCGTTGTCGCACCACTCGCGCCCCGTGCCGCCGGGCAGGAACTCCCCCTCCAGCAGCGTGCCGTCGGCCTCCAGCCCCCGCAGCACCGGCACCACCACAGCGGGCAGCAGGCCGAAGCGCGCCGCGAGCGCCGCCGACGTGAAGGGGCCGTGGGTCCTCGCCCAGCGGCGGACCAGGGCCACCAGGGGGTCGATCGCGGGCTCCAGGAAGGTCTGGGGCAGGCCGCCGGGGGGCACCGCGCCCAGGGCGTCGCGCGCCGCGGCCACGTCCTCCACCGCCACCCAACGCAGCTCCCCGCCCAGGCGCAGGGGGGCGACGCGTCGAGCGATCTCGAGCTCCGTCAGCCAGGCCGCGTGCTCGCCGTCGCAGCGGGCCGCGATGCCCTCGGCGTTCAGGTCGCCCACCCGCCGCAGCAGGTCGTGCAGGCCGTCGGCCGATCGGGCCCGCCGGTCCGGGGCCAGGCACTGCAGCTCCTCCTCCACGTCGGCGATGACGGCGGAGTCCAGCAGTTGTCGCAGCTCGTCCTGGCCCAGCAGCTCCCGCAGCAGGTTGCGGTCCAGGTTGAGGGCCTGGGCGCGCCGCTCGGCCAGGGGGGCGTCGCTGTCGTACATGTAGTTGGCGACGTAGGCGAAGACGAGGGAGCGGGCGAAGGGCGAGGCCGAGGGCGTCTCCACCACGTCGACCCGGATGTCCCGGCGCCGCACCGCCGACAGCAGCTCCAGCAGCGCGGGCAGGTCGAAGACGTCCTGCAGGCAGGTGCGAAAGGTCTCCAGCACGATGGGAAAGGCCGGGTAGCGCCGCGCCACCGCCAGCAGGTTGGACGAGCGCAGCCGCTGCGCCCACAGGGGCTGGCGCTGGTCCGGGCGGCGGCGGGTGAGCAGCAGGGCGCGCGCGGCGTTCTCCCGGAACCGCGACGCGAAGAGGGAGGAGCCGGCCAGGCGCTCCAGGATCAGCTCCTCGATCTCCTCCGGCTCGGGGATCAGCTGGGCCTCCCCGGGCAGCTCGCCCTCCTCCTCGCCCGTGTCGGCGAAGCGCAGGACGATGCCGTCGTCGCTGTACATCGTCTGCACCTCGAAGCCGGCCGAGGAGCCCAGCTTGGCCTCCAGGGCCACCGCCCAGGGCGCGTGCACGCGGTTGCCGAAGGGGGTCAGGATGCAGACCCGCCAGTCGCCCAGCTCGTCGCGGAACCGCTCGATGGTGATGGCGCGGTCCGTGGGCAGCGTGCCCGTGGCCTCCTTCTGGTCGCGGATGTAGGCGAGCAGGTTCCGGGCGGCCAGATCGTCCAGGGGCGACTGCTCCTGCAGCCACTCCACCGAGTCCGCGGCCGCCGCCTCCCGCAGGAAGACACCCAGCGCCCGCCCCAACTCCAGGGGCCGCCCGGGGCCGTCGCCGTGCCAGAAGGGCAGGCGGCCGGGCTCGCCGGGGGCCGGGCTCACCAGCACCTTGTCCCGGCTGACCTCCTGCACCCGCCAGGTGCTCGCGCCCAGGATGATCGTGTCTCCGGGGCGGGACTCGTGGACCATCTCCTCGTCCAGCTCGCCCACCCGGGGGCCGTCGGGGGCGATGAATACGCCGTAGAGCCCGCGATCGGGGATGGTCCCGCCGTTGATCGCGGCCACGGTCTTGGCGCCCTTGCGGGTGCTGAGGCGGTCGGCGTCCCGGTCCCAGGTCACGCGGGGGCGCAGGTCGGCGAAGTCGGAGGAGGGGTACTTGCCGGACAGCATGTCCAGCACGGAGGCCAGGAGGTCGGCGGTCAGCTCGGCGAAGTTGAGGGTCTTTCGCACCGTCGCAAGGAGCTCCGGCACCGACCAGTCCTGCACCGCGACCATCGCCACGATCTGCTGGGCGAGGACGTCCAGGGGGTTGCGCGGCACGGCGATGGACTCGAGCTCGCCCGCCTGCATGCGCATGGCGACGACCGCCGCCTCCAGCAGATCCCCCCGGAACTTCGGGAAGATGCGGCCGATGGAGACCTGGCCGACGCCGTGCCCCGCGCGCCCCACCCGCTGCAGCCCGCTGGCGGTGCTGCCCGGCGACTCCACCTGGATCACCAGGTCCACGGCGCCCATGTCGATGCCCAACTCCAGGGAGCTGGTGGCGACGATGGCGCGCAGGTGGCCGCCCTTGAGGGCCTCCTCGATCAGCCCGCGCTCCTCGTGGGAGACGGAGCCGTGGTGGGCGCGCACCAGGGGCTCGCCGGCGAGCTCGTTGAGGCGCTGGGCCAGGCGCTCGCAGAGGCCGCGGCTGTTGACGAAGACGATCGTGCTGCGGTGGCTTTGGATCAGCTCCAAGAGGCGGGGGTGGATCGACGGCCAGATGCCCTTCTTGGGGGGCTGCGTGAGCATCGCCGCGTCGTACTGGCCCGCCACCGGCCCCGCTGGCCTTCCCCCTTCGGCGACCAGCTCCGGCGGCCGCTCCATGTCCTCCACCGGCACCACGATCTGCAGGTCCAGCACCGGCGCAGCCGAGCGATCCACGATCGTCACCGTCCGCTTCGCTCCACCCAGGAAGCGCGCGACGTCCTCGATGGGCCGCACCGTGGCGCTCAGGCCGATGCGCTGGGGCGGCACCTCCAGCATCGCGTCCAGCCGCTCCAGGCTCAGGGCCAGGTGCGCGCCGCGCTTGGTGCCGGCCATGGCGTGCACCTCGTCGACGATGACGGTGTGCACGGTCCGCAGGTTCTCCCGCGCCTTGCCGCCCAGCCACAGGTAGAGCGACTCCGGGGTGGTCACCAGGATGGCGCCGGGCCGCTTGAGCTGCCGTCGACGCTCCTCCTGGGAGGTGTCCCCGGTGCGGATGGAGACGTCGGGCGCTCGGAAGGGCAGCCCGGCGCGCGCCGCCTCCCGGCCGATGCCCACCAGGGGGGAGCGCAGGTTCCGCTCCACGTCGTAGGCCAGGGCCTTGAGCGGCGAGATGTAGAGCACCCGCACGCCCGGGGCCGCGTCGTCCTCCAGGCGGCCCAGGCGGTCCAGGGCCCAGAGGAACGCGGCCAGGGTCTTGCCCGATCCCGTCGGCGCCAGGAGCAGGGCGTGGCCCCCGTCGGCGATCACCGGCCAGCCGGCCTCCTGCACGGCGGTGGGCTGGTCGAAGGAGGCGTCGAACCACGCGCGGGTGGCGGGGCCGAAGCGGGAGAGGGCGGAGCTCACCCCACAGGTCTGCCCGATCCCCCCGCCGGCCACAAGGATCGAGGCTCGTGCCGCCGCATTTTCCTGGCAGGATGTTCAGTTATGTGCAATTGCACAATTCGATCTTGATCTGTTGTGCGATTGCGAATAGCGTTCGCCCTTCCCTGGGAGGAAGCCCATGTCCGCTGCCTGGATCGCCGTCTCTGCCTACGCCCTGCTCCTGCTCGCCATCGCGGCGCGGGGGGCCCTTCGCACCCGCAGCATCCAGGACTTCGCGGTGGGCGATCGCAGCGTGCCCCCGGCCCTGGTGGGGCTCGCCCTGGTCGCCCAGCTGACCAGCGTGGCCACGTTCGTCATCAACCCCGGCCTGGTCTTCCACTACGGCGTGTCGGCGCTGATGGGCTTCGGCGTGGCGGCCGCGGCGGGCATCACCACGGGGCTGATCGTCTTCTCCGCCCGCTTCCGGCGGGTGGGCTCGCAGATGCAGGCGCTGACCCTGCCCGGCTGGATCGCGGCGCGGCATGGCTCCGAGCCCCTGCGGGCCGGCTTCTGCGCGCTCTCCCTGGGCCTGGTGGCCTACGCCGTGCTGATCGTCGTCGCCCTGGCGCTGGTGCTCTCGGGCCTGCTGGGCGTGACCCCCGCGCAGGTGGTGCCGGTGCTCGTGCTGTTCGTGGTGGCCTGCGTGGTGCTGGGCGGGGCCAACACGTCGGCCTGGACCAACGCGGTGCAGGCGGTGGTGATGCTGGTGGTGGCGCTGGTGCTGATCGGCGCGGGCCTGCCCCTGCTGGGCGACGGGCTCCTGGAGACGATCCGGCAGCAGGACGCGGCGCTGCTGGGCGTGACCAACCCCGGCTCCCTGTACTTCCGCAACCTGTTCGAGGTCTTCGTCTGCAACTTCCTGGTGGGCGTGGCCCTGGTCTGCCAGCCGCACATCGTCGGCAAGGTGCTGTTCCTGCGCGACGACAAGCAGGTGCGCACCTACCTGGGCGTGGCCGTGGTGGCGGGCATGGTCTTCCTGGGGGTGCTCTGCGTGGGGCTCTACGCGCGCGCCACCATCGACCCGGCCACGCGCGTCGACCTGGTGGTGCCGACCTGGATCGCGACGACCTTCCCCGCCTGGATGCAGGTGGTGATCGCCCTGGGCCTGCTGAGCGCCGGGCTGTCCACCCTCGAAGGGATCCTCGGGGCCCTGGCGGCCATCGCGGCCATCGACCTGCACGGGCTGCTGGGCCTGAAGCGGGTCGGTGGGCTGGCCTTCGGTCGGCTGTCCCTGCTCGCCCTGGCGGCGGTCACCGTGGCGCTGTCCTGGCACCAGCTGGCCAACCCCACGGGCGGCACGGTGGCGATCTTCGCGCAGTACGGCGTCTACGGATTCTTCACGGCGGCGTTCTTTCCCATGGTCTGCGGGATGTTCCTTCCCCGGGTGGGCCGGGGCGCGGTGACGGCGGGGGTGCTCGCGGCGCTGGTGGCCTACGTCGGGCTGGCCTGGACGGCGGCGGTGCCCTTCGCCAACAACCCCGCGGTGCTGGCGACCTGGGGCCTGGGCTGCGGCGCGCTGGCCACGGCCGGGGTGGCGGCGGGCGGCCTCCGACGGGGTGTTCGAGTGCACGGATCTGCCCCCGTGACTTGAAGCCCTCGGCCGCTGCGGCAGACTGTGCCCGCCATGGCCGACGTCACCCGAGTCCTCTGCTCCTGTTCCGCTCCTGTCGATGCGCTCTGGCGCGCGATCAGCGAGCCCGCCCTGCTGGCCCGCTGGCTGGGCAGCTGCCCGGATCTGCGGATGGAGGAGGGCGTGTCCTTCTCCCTGCAGCTGCCCGCGCGCCCGTGGTTCGACGGGCGGATCGCCGCGCAGGTCCGGCACGTGGACGTCGGCCGCACCTGGCAGATGTCGTGGTCCAACCCGGCCCTCGACGGGGAGACCCTGGCCCGCCTCAGCGCCATCGCGACCCCCGGCGGCTCGCGGCTGGAGGTCACGCACAGCGGCTTCGCCGGCGGCAGCCTGGCCATGAAGGCCCTGCACATCGCCGGCTGGAACAAGGTGGCTCGGTTGGACCTGAAGAAGGTGCTCGCGTCGATGTGAGCTTCGGTGCCCAACAAGGCCCCGATCAGCCCCCGCCGTCCACGTCCACCGTCGAGCCGTCCCCGTAGTGGACGCGCAGCGCCGGCACCGACACCACGTCGCGCTCCGGCCAGCGCACAGCGCTCAGCGCGCCCCCGAACACGCAGCCCGTGTCCACGCAGATCGTGTTGTTGCGCCACGCTGCTCGGCGCGTCGGCGTGTGCCCGTAGACGACCGCGGCCGGTCCTCCGTAGCGGGCCGCCCAGTCGCGGCGGACGGGCAAGCCGGCGGCGTCCACCTCCCCGCTGGGATCGCCGTACAGGGCGAAGGCGTTGACGCGTCGGGACTGCCGGCCCTGCAGGTCCTCCCGCATGCCAGCGTGGGCCACCACCAGGTCGCCACCGTCCAGCAGCAGGTGGTCGGGCAGGCCGCGCAGGAAGGCGCGCACGCGCTCCAGGAAGTCCGCGGGCTCCGAGCTGAGCTGGGCCAGGGACTCGGCCAGGCCGTGGGTGATCAGGGGGTCGCCGCCGTCGAGCTTGCGCAGCAGCTTGCGCTCGTGGTTGCCGAGCACGCACAGGGCCTGGCCGGCCGCGCACATCGCCATCACCCGCCGCAGCACCGCCGGCACCTGGGGCCCGCGATCGACCAGGTCGCCCACGAAGACCGCGCGGCGACCGCGGGGGTGGGGAAGGCCGCTCAGGTAGCCCAGGCTGCGCAGCAGGCGGGCCAGCTCGTCGTCGCAGCCGTGCACGTCGCCGATCACGTCGAAGGGACCGCGCTCCCGGCGGCGATCGCAGGGCAGGGGCTGGAGCCGGATCCGGGCGGCGTCGATGGCCTCCGCCGAGTCCAGCCGCCAGATCGCGTGGTAGCCCTCGGGCTGCAGGCGGTCGATGGAGGCCTGCAGGGCCATCCACTGGCGACGCACCGCGGCGGGGGGGACCACGCGCTCGCGGGCGGCGTTGCGCTCCAGGCACTGCTCCAGGGTCGGGTGCAGGACGATCGCCACGCGCGGGAGGTGGTGGCGACGGGCCAGGGCCAGCAGGGGGGCGCGGTCGGCGCCGTGGATGGAGGTCGCGTCGACGACGGCCAGGCGGAGCTCCTGCAGGGCGCGTCCCACCCGCTCGTGCACCAGGGCGAAGGCGGCGGTGGTGGCGTTCTGATCGCCGGCGTCGCCGCTGACCTCCTGGCGGCAGGCGTCGGAGCTGTGGATCGCCGCCGAGGGGAACTGGCGCGCCGCGAAGGTGGACTTGCCCGCGCCGGCGGCGCCGATGAGGACGACCAGGGAGGGGTCGGGCAGATCCAGCACCGCCGGCGGGGGCGGGGCGATCACGGGGTCCAGATGGCTACAGCCCGGCGACGACGTCGCGCACGGCTTGCAGGAGCTCCTCACCGGAGACGTTGTCGTTGCCGGTGGGGGTGCCGTGGCTGGTCGAGTACTGGATGACCATGTCGCTGCGGGTGACGATGATGTCGAAGCCGCGGCCGATGGAGAAGGCCGAGTCGTCCCAGGCGTCGATCTCCGGCTGGGTCTCGTCGTCGCCCACGCACCAGCCCGCGCTGGCGCCGGCCTGGGTCATGACCTCACGGCACTGCTCGGCCGTGCCGTCCTCGTACAAGCGGCCCTGCTCGAGCACCCAGATGATCTGGACGCCTTCAGCGAGGATGTCGTCTTCAATATCCGCAACCAGACCGGCGTGCGTCCAACAAGCCGGTCACCAGGCCGGGATGGACACAAACAGCAGGACGTCGAAGGGGCTCCAGTCCTCGGGGCCGTCGTTGCAGAAGATCGACGTGAGGCTCAGGGGCTTGTCGCTGCCGTCCGGCGCGCTGGAGGTGGGCCAGGAGTAGGGCCAGAGCACCCCGCCCAGGGACATGACCTCGGCCGCGTCGGCCGGGTAGTCGCAGGGCGTCGCGTCGTCGTCGTCCGCTGCGGTGGCGTCGTCGTCGTCGTCCCCCACGGGACCGTCCGCCGACGGGCAGCCGAGCAGCGTCAAGAGGGACAGCGGGAAGAGGGTGGACCAGCGCACGGCGGTCACTTTGCCACGGGGATCGCGGGATGGCGCGGGGGGAGTGTGCTCAGGGTCCGCCCGGCGGGGAAGAAGCGGGGCTGGGGGGCAGGCGCCGCCCTCATGTGTCCCCCTCGCCGTCAAGCAGGGATTGGTTCGGGTTGATCTGATCGTT